>JAGRLC010000024.1 GCA_020441995.1 Rhodobiaceae bacterium | reverse complement strand
GCCGCAGATGTAGGCGCCGGCGCCACGGCGAAGATCGATATAGCCTTCCGAAACGATACCGGCCTTCTCCAGTTCCGCGATTTCCTTGCGCAGCAGCGAGATGATCGCGGGGTATTCGTCGCGGATGTAGATGAAGGCCTTGTCGGCATCGACCGCCCATGCGGCGATCAGCATGCCTTCAAGGAAGAGGTGCGGGTCGCGCTCAAGGAAATAACGGTCTTTGAAGGTGCCCGGCTCGCCTTCGTCGCCATTGACGGCGAGATAACGCGGACCTTCCTCGGCGCGTACGAACGACCATTTCTTGCCGGACGGGAAGCCAGCGCCGCCCATGCCGCGCAGGCCGGAATCGAGGACTTCCTGCTGCACTTCATCGGGGGTCTTGGAGCCGTCGCGCAGCGCCTCCAGTGCTTTGTAGCCGCCGTTGGCGCGGTAGGCCGCGAATGCCTCGTAGGCGGGCACATGGGCGTGCGTGTCGCCTTTGGCAATCGCCTCGTTGACCTTTTCCGGCGTCGCGTGGTCGATGTGGTTATGGCCGATCTCCAGAACCGGCGCGGTATCGCAGCGGCCCATGCAGGGCGCGCGCAGCACGCGGACTTCCTTGGGATCGAGGCCCTTCTCAAGCGCTGCCTGCAGCGCCTGCGCGCCGGCGATCTCGCAGGACAGGGAATCGCAAACCCTGATCGTCAGGGCCGGAGGCGGGGTCTCGCCTTCCTTCACCACATCGAAGTGGGCGTAGAAGGTGGCGACTTCATAGACTTCCGATTGAGCGAGGCGCATTTCCTCGGCAAGCGCACGCAGGTGCTCGGCCGACAGACAGCCATACTTGTCCTGGATCAGGTGCAGGAACTCGATCAGCAGGTCGCGGTTGCGCGGGGAGTCGCCAAGCAGGGCGCGCACATCCTCAAGAGCGCCATCTTCATACTGCCGGCCCTTCGGTGTCTTGCGTCCTTTTCCGGCGCCGCTCTTCCAGACCCCGAGCTTGTCGCTGTGTGTGGCCATATTACGAATGCTCCTCCAAGACATAACGCGCCGGAATATCGACGGTATGTAAAATCAGCGTTCAATGAGGATTGCGTGCCAGTCATCCGTCGCGGTCTCCGGAAAGGCTGTTTTGCAGCTTCCGAATCCGCAACCCGTACAGGCCTGCTTATTGTTTCCTCCCAAGTGGGCGCATTGTGGGGATGGATAGATTGTATGACTTTCGAAAAACCGCTATATTTTTTTCTAAAATAGACATTTGTGGGGTGTGGTACACCAATGAAAGTGGATTCATTCCGGGTCGGGTTTCTCCTGATCGACGGCTTTCCCCTGATCTCATACGCGGCCGCGATTGAGCCATTGCGGACAGCAAACCTGATTTCCGGAGAAAGCCTGTATGAAATCAAACACTTGCCAACATCCGGGGCGCGTTCGGCCAGTTCCAGCGGTTCCGAGGTCCGCGCCACAGCGCATGTCGGCGAAACCGTGGACTTCGACCTTGTCCTCGTCATCGCCGGGGGCGAATTGTCCCGCTTCGACGACCCCCGCGTTTTCAGCTGGCTGCGGCTTCTGGCGCGGCGGGGCATCATGATTGGCGGCATTTCCGCAGGCCCCGTGATTCTTGCCCGCGCCGGCATCATGCAGAACCGCCGCATGACGGCGCATTGGGAACATGCCGAAGCACTGCTCGAAACCAATCCGGCGCTGCTGGTCGAACGCAGTGTCTATGTGGTCGACCGCGACCGCATGAGTTGTGCTGGCGGCACGGCGGCTTTCGACATGATGCTGGCAATGATTTCGGAACATCACGGGGTTGAGTTCGCCAATCGCGTCAGCGATCAGATCGGCCATACCGGCATGCGCCAGCCCGACCCCCCGCAACGCACCGGCCCGGCAGGCCGCTACGTGACCACGAGCCGCCCGGTCAGAACCGTGATCCAGGCCATGCAGGATCATATTGCCGATCCGCTGAGCTTATCCAAGCTTGCCAATATGGCGGGCGTCGGCGAACGCCATCTCGTCCGCCTGTTCTCCGAAAAACTTGGTCAGACGCCAATGTCCTTCTACCGCGACATGCGCCTCGACAAGGCCCGCGCCCTGGTCGACCGTTCGACATTAAACCTCACGGAAATTGCGCTTGCCTGCGGCTTCTCCAATTCGGCGCATTTCTCGCAGGCCTACAGCACGCGGTTCGGGCACGCCCCATCGCACCAGCGCAAAACCAAGGTACCGGCTTGAGCGGACCCGTTATCCGTCGAGCTTGTCGATGAAGGATCTGGCCTGCGAAACGATGGCATTGCGCGTCTCAGCATCCATCTTGTCCAGATTGGCATAGGCAAAACGCAGCCGCTGATTGTCTTCCAGTTTCTCGCGGTTGCGCTCCAGGAAATCCCAGTAGAGATAATTGAGCGGGCAGGCGTCCTCGCCGCTGCGCTTCTTCACGTCATAGCGGCAGCCGCCGCAATAGTCCGACATCTTGTTGATGTAGTTTCCCGAACAGGCATAGGGCTTGGAGCCGAGCAGGCCGCCATCGGCGAACTGGCTCATGCCGATTGTGTTCGGCATCTCGACCCACTCGAACGCGTCGGCATAGACCGCCAGATACCATTCATGCACCTGCACAGGATCGACGCCGGCCAGCAGCGCGAAGTTGCCCGTCACCATCAGCCGCTGGATGTGATGCGCGTAGGCCTCTTCCAGCGTCTGGCCAATGGCATGTTTCAGGCAATTGAGATCGGTTTCGCCGGTCCAGTAGAAGCCCGGCAGGGGGCGGGATGCATCGAGCGCGTTCCTGTCCGCATAGTCCGGCATGAAACACCAGTAGACGCCGCGCACATATTCCCGCCAGCCAATGATTTGCCGGATGAACCCTTCCGCCGCGTTGAGCGGCGCGCGGCCTTTTTCGTATTCGGTCTCGACCCTGCGGCAGACATCGAGCGGGTCAAGCAGGCCGACATTGATGTAGGGCGAAATCACCGCGTGATAGAGGAACTTGTGCCCGCTCGACATCGCGTCCTGGTAGTCGCCGAACGAGGGCAGGGCGTTTTCGGTGAAATGTTTGAACGCCGCTTCCGCACCGTCTCTGGTGACGGCAAAATGAAAACCGCCGCTTGAGCCGGGATGATCCGCAAAGCGTTCCACGACGAGCGCAATCACCTCATCGGTGATCTTGTCGGGTTTCTGCCTCCATGGCTTTGGCACGAACAGATCGCCGTCGAGACTCTTGCGGTTTTCCGTATCGAGGTTCCACGTGCCGCCCACAGGCTTTTTGCCGTCCATCAGCAGCCCGGTGCGCTTGCGCGCCTCGCGGTAGAAATCCTCCATGCGAAGCAGCTTGCGGCCCTTTGCCCAGTCGCAGAATTCGGATCGCGACACAATAAAGCGGTCGTCTTCCTTCACATCGATTTCAGGACCCAGACCGGTCCAGTCGTCCTCGATCTGCCGTTTCAGCCGCCATTCGCCCGGATGGGTGACGCGGATCGTGTCGGCGGGGAATTTTTGCAGAGCGGCTTCGATGGCATCCGTGAAACTCTTAAACCCGTGCTCGCCATCGATACGATGATAGCTGACATTCCAGCCATCGCCGCGCAGCTCTTCCGCGAAATGCCGCATGGCCGAGAAGATGAAGATCAGCTTCTTCTTGTGATGCCAGACATAGCTTGCCTCCTCCGGCAGTTCCGCCATGAGGACAAGCGTGTCGTGCTTGTTGCATCCTTTGAGCGACGAAATTGTCCGGCTGAGCTGGTCGCCGAGAATGACGACGAGATGCTTGCGGGCCATGGACCGGGGGACAAGCCTAGAAGTGCCGCGCGGCGTAGAAGGCGGCGAGGGCGGACAGCCCCGTCAGCGTCGTGCCCCATGCCACATCGACCAGCATGACCTGCACAGGCCAGCCCTTCAGCGTTGCGAAATTCGTGATGTCATAGGTACCGTAGCAGAAGAAGCCGAACAGGGCGCCATAAAGGAAAGCCATTCCGGGGCTTCCCATGCGCAATGCCGGGCTGACGGCGAAAATGACAATTCCAACAGCATAGAGAAGATAGAACCCGCCGGCTGCGGCATAGATCGGCTTCTCCAGCAGGAGATGCCCGAGCCGCGAAACGAAAAAATTCCGGGCGAGATGGGCCAGCCAAACGTAATCGATGGCAAGGAATGTGCCGGCGGCGGCCAGATAGGCAACGACAAACTGCTTCATCACACTCTCCCGGTTGGTTGCTCTTGTTACGCGCGGAAATCCTTGCCGGATCAGCTTGCATATCGATGATCCGCTTCCACCGGGCCTGCGTATCGGTAGCGAACAAACGCTCAATCGCAGGTACCTGATGCAAACTTTGAATATCGCCGTTATCGGTTCCGGCATTTCCGGATTGTCGGCCGCATGGCTGCTGGCGCGCAGGCATCACGTAACACTCTACGAGATCGACGGCCGCTTTGGCGGTCACGCCAACACCGTTGAGGTCGATCTTCCCGACGGACCGGTCCCGGTCGATACCGGCTTCATCGTCTACAACGAGAAAACCTACCCGAACCTGACCGCTCTCTTCGCGCATCTCGATGTGGAAACCAGGCGGAGTTCGATGGGCTTTTCAGTCTCGGTGGGCGAGGGGGCTTATGAATATTCAGGCTCCGGGGCGAACGGCTTCTTCGGCCAGCGCCGCAACATTCTGAATGCACGCCATTGGAAAATGCTGTCCGAGATCCGCCGGTTCTTCGCAACGGCGGCACAGCGCGTCCAGGCTTACAAGGAAACCACGACGCTTGACGCGTTTCTTGAAAGCGAAGGTTATTCTCGCGAATTCATCGAGGAGCATATCGTGCCGATGGGCGCGGCCATCTGGTCGACGACCATGAATGGCATGCTCGCGTTTCCCGCCCGCACGTTCCTGAACTTCTACGAAAATCACGGGCTGCTGCGATTTGTCGATCAGCCCGAATGGCGCACCGTCGCCGGCGGCAGCGCAAACTACGTCGCCAGGCTGATCGAGGATGGCGGCTTTGAATGCATGAAAGGCGTCGGCGCGAAGCGGATCGCCCGCCATGGCAGCGCGGCGCTGGTTGAAGACAGCCGCGGCGCCGTGCGCCCCTTCGATCAGGTCGTGATTGCGACACACGCCGACCAGGCGCTTGCACTGCTGGAGGAGCCCAGCCCTGATGAGGCTGCCATTCTTGGAAACTTCTCGTATCAGAAGAACGAGGCCGTGCTTCACAGCGACCGGCGATGGATGCCGAGGCGCCAGCACATCTGGGCAAGCTGGAACTACCTGAAATCGTCTCGCGGCCTCGATACCAGCCTGTGCCTGACATACTGGATGAACGAACTTCAGGGCCTGAAAACCACCAGCCCTCTGCTGGTTACACTCAATCCGGTCTCGGAAATTCATCCCAAGGCCATCCATCGCCAATTCACGTATCACCACCCGCTTTTCGATGCTGCCGCCTTGAACGCACAAAAGGATTTGTGGTCGCTGCAAGGACGCCGGCGCACTTGGTTTTGTGGCAGTTACTTCGGCTATGGTTTCCACGAGGACGGGTTGCAAAGCGGGCTGGCTGTTGCCGAGCAGTTGGGCGGCGTGAAGAGGCCGTGGCTTGTTGCAAATGAATCCGGCCGCATCCCGCTAATGCCCATGTCAGGGGCCGAAGCCGCCGAATGACCTGTATCAGCCACGCATTGTATGCCGGTCACGTGGTGCACAATCGTCTGCGCCCCATCCGCCATTCCCTGCGATACCGTGTGTTTTCGCTGCTGCTCGATGTCGACAGGCTGGAAGAGGCCTCGTCCGGTTCCCGTTTGTTTTCCTACAACAGGGCGAACGTGCTTTCGCTGCATGACAAGGACCATGGAGACGGCACGCCGATAGCCGGTTATCTGCGCAAAGTGGCGGCAGACGCGGGCAAGGGCGATGACGTGTCGCGCTTCGTCATGCTGTGTTACCCGCGCGTCTTCGGCTACGTGTTCAATCCGCTCACCGTCTATGCCGGGCTCGACGACGCGGATGAGGTCCGTCTCGTCATCTACGAGGTCAGCAACACCTTCGGCGAGCGCATGACCTATGTGCTCTCCGCCACCCCGAACGAGACGGGGATTATCGAACAGGAATGCGCCAAGCGTTTCTACGTGTCCCCGTTCAACACGGTCAGTGGCGACTATCATTTCCGCATGTCGCCGATAGGCAAGCGTCTGAAACTGGCGATCGTTCTGGAAGATGCCGGTCAAACGGTGATGACCGCCCACTTTAGTGGACAGCGCAAGCCGTTTTCGGACTCCGCGCTGTTCGCCGAACTGATACGCACCGGCTGGATGACCCTCAAGGTCATCGCGGGAATTCACATCGAGGCGTCACGGCTTTGGCTCAAGGGATTGCGCATCAGGCCGCGCCCGAACCCTCCCGAACCGGCAATCGCTTTCGATGACGTTTCCACTGCAAAGAGGAGCGAGTCATGATTGAATTGCTGGCACAAGAAAACATGACTGAAGCGACGCGCAAATCAGGACTGTTCGAACGCCTGCTGCACAGGATGGCGAGGCGGGTCCTTGCATTCACCCCTGAGGGAGGCGCAATCGCGGAGCTGCCTTCAGGCCAGCGATACAGTTTCGGCGACACCGAAAGCCACAATACGCCGGTCATCAAGCTCAATAACTACGCCGTGCTGCGCAAGGCGATGCTGCGCGGCAAGCTCGGTTTTGCCGAGAGCTACATGGCCGGCGACATCGAGATCTCCGACCTGACGGCACTGTTCCGGTTCTTCCTGCGCAACGAGGACCGTTTCGCCGAGGCCGGGCGTTCCTTCTTCAAGGTGCGCTTGCCCGACCGCCTGTTTCACAAGCGCCGGCATAACTCGCGCAAGAACAGCCGCCGCAACATTTCCGCCCATTACGACCTGAGCAACGCGTTTTTCGCGCTGTGGCTCGATCCGCGCATGATCTATTCAAGCGCGCTCTACGAGGACCAGGACGAAACACTCGACGAGGCCCAGCGCAACAAGATCGCCCGCATCATCGAATTGCTCGACATCAGACCGGGTCACAATGTTCTCGAGATCGGTTGCGGCTGGGGCGCATTGGCGCGCCAGATTGCCATTGAGGGCAGGGCGCATGTGACAGGCATTACGCTATCCCGGGAACAGCTCGTCCATTGCAGGGACGAGGCCGAGCGCCTCGAAATCCCCGACAAGTGCATTTTCCGCATCGAGGACTACCGCGAAACCGAAGGCACCTTCGACCGCATCGTCTCGATCGAGATGATCGAGGCCGTGGGGGAAGAATACTGGCCGGAATATTTCGCCACGCTGCGTGACCGGCTTGCGCCGGAAGGGGCCGCTGTCATCCAGGCCATCACCATGGCCGAGGAGCATTACGACGCCTACCGCAATGGTACGGATTTCATTCAGCGTTACATCTTTCCGGGCGGCATGCTGCCGACGGAAAAAGCCATCCGCACTCATGCTGAAGCCGCAGGGCTCGTTATCGATCACGCGGAAAGTTTCGGTTCGAGCTACGCGCAAACCCTGCGCGAGTGGCGCCGGCGCTTCGAGGAGGCATGGCCAAAGATCGAGAAGCTCGGCTTCGACAACCGTTTCCGCAGGCTTTGGCGCTATTACCTGACCTATTGCGAAGCGGGTTTCGAGGAAGGCGTGATCGATGTCGGCCTGTACCGGTTGCGTCGCGCCTGAAAACTAGATCCCGAACACCGGCTGAAGCAGCCGCATCAAAAGCCCGCGGAACCTTGTCGGCGTCTGTGCCGCCACAAGACAGGTGCACGGACCGTCCGGCTCCACATGCGGCTGATGCTCGATGTGCTCGTCGAGATCGGCTATGTCGCCGGCGCCAAAACGCCCGAACTCGTCGCGGTAAGCCCCTTTGAGAACGAGAGTCATTTCATCCCCGCCATGGCCGTGCTCGGGAATGCTCATGCCGGAATTGATTTGAAGCAGGAACAGTGACGATCCTGTCTTCGTGGGAAGTGAGATGTCGCACTTGCGCACGCCAGGCGCGACCGTACGCCACTTCACATCCTCTAGCGAGGAGCCGATATAGCGGGCAAGCGGGGCAGGCAGGCCGGGCTGCGCGGGAGCAGGGGGTTTTGCTTTCGCGCGAATGGAACCCTCTTCTCCAACCGTTTCAATCCGCTCCATCATGCGTTCGAACGCACCCTCGCCAAGCGGGGCGGGGCTGACGTCCTCCATCAGCAATCCGCCAGCCGTTTCCGCGTCGCGGACAGCCTTGCGGCACTGATCGCACATGGCGACATGGGAACTGACAACGATCGCAAAGGCCTCGTCCAGGTCGCCCGCCGCGTAGCGGAGCACGGTTGCGTCGTCGAGATGATGCGCGATGGTCATTGCAGCACCTCCAGTTTCGATCTCAATTTTCCATAAGCCAGCCGCATGCGGGATTTCACGGTGCCGAGCGGAACGGAAAGCTTCTCGGCGATCTCGCTCTGGGCGAGGTCTTCCATGAATGCCAGTTCCATCACCTGCTTCTGCTCATCGGGCAGTTCGGCAAGCGCCTCGGCCACAAGTTCGGCGCGCTGGTTGGCGAAGGTTTCGTCCTCGCCGTCGGCCTCGTCGGATGCAAGCTCGATGGTTTCAACATCGAGATATGGCTGCGAAGAGGAGCGCCTGAGCCGGTCGATGCGGGCGTTGCGCGCGATCGTGAAAATCCACGTGCTGGCAGCCCCGTATTTAGGGTTGTAAAGATCAACCTTGCGCCAAACCGTCATCATGACGTCCTGCATCAGATCATCGGCCAGCGCGGAATCCGATCCCGACTTCACGAGCCAGGATTTCACGCGCGGACCGTAATATTCAAAGATTTCGCGGAACGCATCACGGTCCCGGCCGTCAGCCATCCGGGCAAGAAGATCACGATGGTAAGCGGCGAGGTTGATCCCGCCGCGCCGGTCAATCGCCAAGCTTGCTGCCGCTCCCGCCATCTGCGTCCCTGGTTTTTTGTCCGGCATGAATACGTTTGGCTCCGGTCATCGGATCACGCGCAATCGTGTATTTGTTTGCGGCTGTGTTTTCTCACTATGCCGGGAGAGCACGCAAAACATCAATCGCGCAAAAAAGCCGGTCCCACGAGGGAACCGGCTTCTGCAGGGCATAAATGCCAGTGCTGATCAGAACTTGTTCAGCCAGCTATCGATGGCCTTGTCGGCAGCCTCCTGGCTTTCGCCATAACGCTCCTGAATCTTGCCGGCGAGTTCCTTGCGGCGACCCGCGACAACGTCAAGGTCGTCATTTGTCAGACGGCCCCACTGGCCCTGAACCTTGCCCTTGAACTGTTCCCAATTTCCTTCGATCTGATTCCAATTCATGACGTTCTCCTGATCCGTTGACGCATACCGGAATTCGTTTCCGGGTTCGCAATCACAACGCGCTTACCGATGCGAAGTTCCGGAAAATTTGCGTGGGAACCGAAAGAGCCGTTCACGCATTTATTTGCTGCAAAACGCCGATCGGCCTGATTTTCAAAACCGCGTGAACCCTGCGCCCATGACAGATGCCGGGGCACGCCGCGCCAGAAGTTTGGAGGATGAGATGAAAGGTATTCTGCTTTGGCTGCTGGGCCTTCCGATCCCGGTAATAATCCTGCTCTATCTCACCGACATCATTTGATTGAGACAGCGGGAAGAATGTTAAGGCGGCGCTTCGAAAAGAAGCGCCGTTTTTTTGTAACGTATTGAAATAAAATGTTTTTCCAAAAATTTTCGCGGAATAGGAACGATCCTCATCGCCGCGCATTTACCGGTTGTAGACAGACGCTGGACCGGTTCATTCCGACAGCATCAATTCATAATGAAACACGGACAGGAGACCCCCACCATGTTCCGCAAGCTTCTTGCATCGACAGCACTTGTCGCCGTTATGGCAACCGGTGCCTACGCACAGAACAACACCAATCCGAACGATGGAAAGAGCGTCTTTTCGACCGAAGCGCCGTCCGCGCCCATGGCAGGTGAAAACGGTTACTTCACCTCTTCGCAGGGACAGGTTCTTGCAACCGCTCTTATCGGCAAGTCGGTCTATAACGGCACCGGCGAAAACGCTGAAAGCGTCGGCGACGTGAACGATATCGTCATGTCGCAGAACGGAACCGCGGAAGCCATTGTTGTTGGCGTTGGCGGATTCCTCGGCCTCGGCGAGAAGAACGTCGCCATCGACTTTGAGAACGTCACCTGGCTGGACCGCGATGGTGAGACCATGCTCGTGGTCGCCGCCTCCAAGGAACAGCTGGAGGCAGCGCCTGAATACAAGGCCCCGATGGACAAGGCCGAGGCCGAAACCGAGGTCTACAAGAAAGACCAGGACACGGCTTCCTCGGATAACGGCATGACCGGTCAGACCGATACGGTCAAGGAAGAGGTCGCTGAGCTGAAAGCGCCGGCGATGACGCGTGAGGATGTCGAGAAGACCGACCCGAACCGTCCTGAAGCCATGACCTTTGCCGATAGCGGTCTGAGTGCGGAAGAGCTGATCGGCACCACCGTTTATGGCGCCAAGGACGAAGCCATTGGCGAGATCGGCGATGTCATCGTCGACAAGGATGACAAGGTCGAGGCCTTTGTCGTCGAGGTTGGCGGCTTCCTCGGCTTCGGCGAGAAGCCTGTTGCGGTCGCGCCCTCCAAGCTGAGCATCATGAAGAACGAAAACGGCGAACTGGCCGTGCATACGGACTTCACGGAAAGCCAGCTCAAGGAGCAGCTCGCCTTCACGAAGAAGGCGTGGGACACGAACCGTGAATCGGTTCTCGTGCAGTAATCCAGGCACGAACTGAAAAGTGGGAAGCGCCGGCCTTGTGCCGGCGCTTTCTTTTTGGCCGGAGGATTTCTGCCTCGAAAGTGGAACGCAACGCCCGCTGCCGCGTTGACTCTCCTGAACCCACCAACAAGGAAGGTGCATCATGGCAACTTCAGCATCGACTGCGAAAGCAACCTCGAACGGCCGTTCCAAGGTTAACGGCGAAACCATCGAAGAACAGGTTGGCCAGCTTCGCGATGACATTCAGGCCCTTGCCCGCACGATCGGCACCATGGCCACCGGCCAGGTTGACCGCATGCAGGCGAAAGCCGGCGAAACCAAACGCGAGGCGGAGGTTGCTTCCGAGCAGGCGCTTGAGGCAATCCGCACCCACTACAAGGACGCGGAAGCGACCGTAAGCAGCCAGGTTCGCGAGAAGCCGCTCCAGGCACTCGGCATCGCTGCCGGCATCGGCTTCCTGTTCGCCTTGCTGGCCAAGCGCTGAAGCTGAACTCATGCATACCCTGCTGCCAATCCTGGCAGGACTTTTGAAGACGGACGTGAAGTCGGCGGTTCACCGCGCCAGACGTAACATGCTGCTTTACGCGGCTGCGCTTCTGGCGCTGGTGACGGCCTATGTAGGGGCCGTCGTAGCGCTGGGCATTCATGCGGCTGCCTATTTCGGGCCCGCCGTGGCCGCATGGCTAATTGCAGGTCTGGCGCTGGCAACAGCCTTGGCGTTCGTGGCCGCCGTTCTGCTTATGAACCGCATCGACCGCCGTGAAAAGGCGAAACGGGAAGCGGCGCAGAACCAGAAGGTTCTGGCGACGGCGGCGCTGGCTTCGGTTCCCACGCTCGTTCGCGCTCGCCCCATTCCATTGCTGATCGTGGCTGCGCTGGGCGGCATCGCCCTGGCGCAAGCAATGCGGTCGCAGAACACGGACTAGAAGACTTCCGCCTAAACAAGGGAGGTTATCATGGCCAACGCAGACAAGACCCGGTCCAGGCAGGCTGAAGAGCTGATCAAGGCGTATCGGAACGCGCGCGATGAACAGCGCGCGGCAACGGAAAGCGCCATGACGGGAAACTCGCAAGCCGGAGACCGCATGCAGGAGATCGCGGCCAAGCTGGAAATGCTCGGCATCGACCCCGCTGACATCGACGGCGAGGGCGCGGACACTTTGTAATCCGCATTTACCGACCGATGTTAATGAACGAGCCCGCCGCGCTTCATGTGCGGCGGGTTTTTCATGGACTGAAAGGGACCAGAACCTTGAGTTCGCCGGCATGGATCCGGATCCGGGCGGTCTGCGGAAGAGGGCAGAGCTCCCCGTCGATCGCGCATTTGATTTTGCCGGACGCTTTCGAGAACCGGATATCGGCGCGCTTGTGACTGCGCTCCTCAAGCAACGCGTTCTCGTTCCACTTGCCGAGCATGGTATCCGCCGCAAGAACGAGGCTGTCCTTCGGCCGCATGGGCGGCGCCAGATAGACCCCCAGTTCCCCCTTGTCGACATGGTCGGCAAAAGGAATATGTCCCACACCATACCTGTTGTTCGAACAGGAGATGACGCCAAAGACCTTCCGCTTCACCGCCTCGCCATCGAGCGTAATGTCGGCGCGAACGCGGGGAATCTTCCGGAAGGCATCGAATGCGCCGCGCACACTGGCCAGAATTTTACCGACCCGGGAGTGGTGCGGATAGTTCTGACGCGATTCCACCATCTGGGGATGCAGGCCGACGGAGAATTGATGGACGAACGCGCGGTCGTTCACACTGGCAATATCGCAGTCCCGGATACGGCCTTCCGCAAGCGCGTCCACGGCATCATGAAGATCTAGAGGTGTGCCCAATGACCGCGCGAACAGGTTCATGGTGCCGGCGGGAATGATCGCGAGCGCCTTGCCGCTGCGCCAGGCCACGCCCGCGGCGCAGGATACCGATCCATCGCCGCCGCAAACGCCGATGACCTCGCATTGATCATCCGTGGCGGCCGCATCGAGCGCGCTCTCAAGCTCGCTGCCGTCGATCACCCGCACATCCGGCTTGTGTCCGGCGCGAACGAATGCCTCGCGGACATAATCCGCGAATTCATCGGCATCGATGGTCTTCAGCGAGCCCGCGTGACGGTTGAGAAGAACCTGTATTTTCATGTTTGCGGACTTCAGATGAAGGGGCGGGATGTTTCGCTCAGCCCTTCCCATTGGGAAATTTCCAGCAATCCCTCAACCTTCAAAATCTCGCACCCGCGATCGAGCCAGCGGATCAGGTTGCGTGAAGCCAGCTTTTTCAGGGTTTTGTTCGTGTGGACGATCGATAGCCCGAGCGTATCGGCAATGTGCTGCTGGGTGATGGGGATGCGGACGTTCTCACCGTTTGAAAGCCCGGTTGCCACCGCCCGCTGCTGTATCAGGGCCAGCAGGTATGCCGCCCGCTCAATCGCGCTGCGGCGTCCGATGCTGAGCAGATTTTCATCGAGTATCCGTTCCTCTCGCGCGGCGATCCAGGTCAGATCGTAGGAGAGGCTGGGATATTCCCTGTACAATTCTTTCAGGCGGCTGCGCTCGAAGACGCAGAGCGTAACGGGCGACAGAGCCTCTATGGAGTGCTGCATCTCGCCCGTCAGCGATCCTTGCAATCCAACGAGATCGCCCGGCATGACGAAGTTCAGAATTTGCCTGCGCCCGTCCTCAAGGGTCTTGTAGCGGAACCCCCAGCCTGACAGCACCGTGAACAGGTGCGCGCTGTGGGAGCCTTCAACCAGGATCGTTGCCCCGGGATCGACCGACAGCTCACCGGTTTTGAACCGGGTGATGAACTCGAGTTCCTTTGGACAGAATTTCCTGAACTCATCGCGTGTTTGCAAAGGGCAATCCGCGCAAGACGTATTGTTGGTATTGCGCGTTTCCTTTGCAGTCATCACGAGGCGCCTCTTTTCAAGAGTTACTGGGAAACAAACCTGACAGTCCGCCCCTATGCGGAGAACGCGCGCCCTGTAACGGCCGCCGAATTGCCGTCGGGCCCGTAATCGGCATGTCCGGACACGCCCAGAAGTTCCTGCAGCCGCAAGCGCGCGCGGCTGACGCGGCTCTTGATCGTTCCCACAGCGCATCCGCAAATCTCGGCGGCTTCCTCATATGAAAAGCCGGACGCGCCGATCAGAATGATAGCTTCGCGCTGGTCATCGGGCAGTTCTTCGAGCGCTTTCTGGAAATCCTGCATGTCCATCGAGCCTTCCTGAGGCGCGTGAACCGCCAATGTATGGGTGTATTCGCCGTCGGTGTCGGACACCTCGCGGCCGGCCTTGCGCATCCTGCTGTAGTATTCGTTCCTGAGGATCGTGAAAAGCCACGCGCGCATGTTCGTTCCCATCTCGAAGCTTTCCTGCTTGGACCAGGCCTTCATGATGGTTTCCTGCACCAGATCGTCCGCCCGGTCGGCGCGTCCGACCAGCGAAAGCGCAAAGGCGCGAAGATTTGACAGGTTTTGCAGGAGTTCGGACTTGAACGAGGGATCCGCCGACACCAATGTTTCAGCTGTCATTCCCGGACCCTCCCGGCGACTGGGCCTTTTCGGCTTCGTCGAGTTTTTCGAGAAGCTCGATAAACCGCTCCGGAATAGGTTCCTCCTCGACCGAAGCGTAATAAGCCTTCAGCCTGCGCGTGATTTCGTGATTTGGATCGGCACTTGAAGGACGGTTCCGCGGATCGTCCTCGTCGGATGACGTGTCAAACATAAAACACCCGGTGGTTGTTCATTTCAGGTCTGTAAACGCGTGTGATCAAAAATAGTTCCACTCCATCGGAACCTTTTTTTCAGACGCGCGTTTAGTTGCTCATGGGCTACGTCTCCGGGGCATCCCGACAGGCAGCCAATACGCACAATGAGGAAAATAATGTCGCTTTCCGTACGTATCGCAACACATCTTCCGTTTCTTCGCCGCTATGCGCGTGCGGCAACCGGATCGCAGACGTCTGGCGATGCCTACGTCGCGGCAGCGCTTGAAACCCTGATTTCCGATGTTTCAGCCTTTCCGGAAGCGTCCAGCGACCGGATCGCACTATTCAAACTGTTTTCGAAACTGTTTGGTTCCACTGCCGTAGACATTCCGGATGTTGAATCGCCTTTCGCCTGGGAAAAGCGCGCGGCGGCCAACCTTCAGATCATTTCACCGCTCGCCCGGCAAGCCTTCCTTCTTGTCGCGATCGAGGGATTCAACGCGTCCGAGGCGGCGGAAATCCTGGACACCGACGAGGAGACATTTGCCCGGCTTCTCGATGAAGCATCCGCGGAGATATCCAGGCAGGTTTCCACCGACGTCATGATCATCGAGGACGAACCGCTGATCGCCATGGACATTGAGGAAATGGTGACAGGGCTCGGTCATTCGGTGACCGGCATTGCGCGCACGCACAAGGAAGCAGTGGCGCTGTTCAACAAGAAAACGCCCGGCATGATCCTTGCCGACATTCAGTTGGCCGATGGCAGTTCCGGCATCGACGCGGTGAACGACATCCTGAAGACGAGTTCCGTTCCCGTCATCTTCATCACCGCATTTCCGGAGCGTTTGCTGACCGGCGAACGTCCTGAGCCGGCTTTCCTTGTCACCAAGCCCTTCAACCCGGACATGGTGAAGGCGTTGATCTCCCAGGCCCTGTTCTTCCGTGACAGCGCAAAGCAGGCCGCGTGAATTTTCTCAGGAACCTTGGGCGCGTGAAAGCATTGATAAGGCATCCGACATGAAGGAGATGGACAATGCTTTATTATGCCCTGGTTTTCTTCGTAATCGCCATCGTTGCAGGCGTGCTCGGCTTTGGCGGGATCGCCGGAGCTTCTGCAGGCATCGCGCAGATTCTGTTCTATGTGTTCCTGCTGTTCCTGGTTGTTTCCCTTGTCATGGGCCTTCTGAGGCGCGCCTAACAGGCACTGAAACCACAAAGGCTTGAACTGCTGCGGGCGCTGTCTTCAGACAGCGCCCGTGTTTGTATCGTGTACCCGCCATACGGCTGGCGGTTTTTCTCGCAGGGGCTGAGTTTTGAAAAGACTTGGTGAAAACTCGATCTGGCAGATCGCTGACTGCAGCGAGTCGTTTTTGCTTGAGAATCTGACCCGGGCAATGGGGCAGGCACATGTTGCCGTTGTCGTCGCGGATTTCGACGCGCGCGTGAAAATCGCCGCGAACCTGCACGCGATCTGGACGCAGCCGCAGGAAAAAGGCGACATGACATTGCCACTGATATTCGGCGAGGAAGACGCCAGGAGAATCCTCGATGCGGCGAGCCAGGGATTAAAGACCAACAACACCAAGTCGTTCGACATTCAAAAGGGTGAACTGACTTTCGAGTTTTCCATAGAAGCCGATGAGGCGGAAAGTCTTGTCCGCGTCACCATTCTGGATGTCACGGAAGAGCGCCGCCGCGAGAAACTGCTGCGCACGCTGCTGCGTGAGGTCTCGCACAGATCGAAAAATCTTCTCGCGATCATTCAGAGCATCGCGAGCCAGACAGCGCGCAAGTCGGTCAATCTCGAGGTTTTTCTGAACAAGTTCCGCGGCCGGTTGTTTTCATTGGCGGAATCCCAGGATCTCGTCACCGCTTCGAACTGGCAGGGGTCCGATTTTTTCAGCCTCGCAAAAGGACAGTTCAAACGTTACGTCAGCGAAGGCGGCGACCCCATCAGGATAACGGGCGACAACGTGCAGCTGTCACCGAATGAAAGCCTTCATATCGGGTTGGCGCTGCACGAGCTTGTGGTGAATGCCACATCGCATGGCGCCTTGTCGCATGGATCGCCCACAATCGCCCTGACTTCGCGGCGGGTTGAGGAAGACGGACAGCCGATGATTGAAATTGTCTGGCAGGAGGCGTTCGGCAAAAACACTGCCAATAATGACCTGGAAAGTTTCAGCGAGATCGAGCGCCGATTTGGCAGCCGCGTGCTTGAAAGCGCGGTGCCCGCTGCCATAGGCGGTGTCGCGGAATATGAAATCCTGCCCGGTGAGGTGGCTTACAGGCTCACGTTCCCGGAGCATGGCGACGCGGAAGAATAAACATCCAAACCGGCACAGACAAAAAATGACGGCGCCGCTGGGGGAGGTAGCGGCGCCGCGCAGGGACTTTCGGGGCGCGCCGCGGCTTATGGGGGTAGGGTGGGGAATTCCGCGGCGGCAAGACCTAAACGCCCACAGGCTTATCCGGTTCCCCTGCCGGTTGAAAAAAATCGCTTTGAAAGCGGGAAAATCCACGGATATGGATTCACTGCACTCCTCTCTAATCCCCGGTGTGTCATTGTTAATTGCAATGCGCGTTGAGTTTCCCCATCAAGTCCGATTGATGTCAGGAAAGCATAGAAATTGAACCGGTATTTCCCTGCGATTGTATTTGTTGTCACCTCGGTCATCGGGCTTGGCATGACAGCTGTCGTGCATCGGTCGACCGAAATGTCGAGCGAAACCCGGTTCGAACGGCTGGCCGATGAGGCCGTCGACCGCGTCAAGCTAAGGGTCGGGCAGCACATTTCGCTCCTGCGTGCGGCGAGGTCATTTTTCGAAGCGAATTCCGGGATTATCGACCGTTCCGCTTTCCGGACATTCATCAGCGGGCTTGGAACCGACGAAGCCTATGACGGCATTCAAGGGATCGGTTTCGCGCGCCTGATCAAGACCGGGCAGGAAAGCATTGCCGAGGAACAGGTCAGTCGCGGCTACGCACTGGCGCGATCGGTCTGGCCGCAGACGAACGAACCGGTGCGCGCGCCGATCGTGCTGCTGGAACCTACAGACACACGTAATGTCGCCGCGCTGGCCTTCGACATGTTCAGCGAGGAAACCCGCCGGATCGCCATGAAGCAGGCGTTGCAATCGGATGAGCCGGTTGCATCCGCTCCCGTTGAGCTGGTGCAGGAGATCACAAGCGACAAGCAGGCCGGTTTTCTCGTCTACCTTCGTTATGGAAGCGCCACCGAGGTTGAGCAGGTGATGAAAGGCAATATTGCGATGTCCGGCTTCGTCTATGCGCCATTCCGCGCCGGCGACCTGCACACCGCGGCCTTGTCGCGCAAACCGCTGCTGCCGATTGTGCTCGAAACCTACGACATCAGCGGCGGCACCGAAGTGCCGCTCTACCGCAGCCCCGGTTACGATGAACTGCGCAGCGAGCAAGGAGATCAACTGGTCAAGGTGACGGAAATCGCCGGACGCTCCTGGAAATTCGTGATCTCATCGACCCATAATTCACCGCACACGACCGAGAAATTCATCGCGCCCCTGCTTGCGGTTCTGACGCTGCTGCTTGCCGGCGCGCTTGCCGCCACCACCCAGGCCCAGTTCAGGGCGATGGGAGCCGCCCGGCAACTGAACGAACTCAACCAGACAGCCTTGCAGCAAAAGGAACTGATGCTTCAGGAAATGAAGCACAGGATCAAGAATTCGATCGCAAGGATCATGGCCATCTCACGCCAGACGTTGAATTCGTCGGAATCGCTTTCGCAATTCGATGAATCCTTTTCCGCGCGCATGCAGGCGATGGCCACGGCTCAGGATGTCCTGACCCGCTCTCACTGGGAGAGGGCGGACCTGAGGGAATTGCTTGAAATCGAACTTCAGCAGGTCTTCGGCAACACTTTCGATATGTCGCAAATCAAGGGCCCCAGAGTGAATGTCAACGAGAAGGCGGCCCAGGCGTTCAGTCTGACATTCCACGAACTGGCAACCAATGCCCTGAAATACGGTGGCGTCAAGGACGGCGGTGAGCCGCTCGCAATCGAATGGAAATATACCCGCAGCAAAGGCGCGAATACCTTTAACCTCGTCTGGAAAGAGAGTGGCTTCAAGCCAACAGGCGAACCCGAAAAACCGGGCTTTGGCACCCGTCTCATGAAAGCCAGCATCGCCGGGGAACTGGGCGGGGATATTGACCGGATCGCAACATCCGACGGGATTGAAATCAGGATTTCAGTGCCTGCGCGCAATCTTTCCTGATGCGGCATCGCAGGCAACCGGCAAGCTTCAACTGACCGGGCGGAACCTGCCGCGGCACTGATGCGTTATCCCGTAACGAACGGGAGCATCCATGAAACACGAACGTCATACGGCGGCCTTTGTGCGGCTGACGCCAAGAACAACGCTTGAGGCCGTTCTGTCGTCTGCGTCCAAAATATCCTTGATTCTGGCGGGGCTGATCATTGCGGTCGTGGCGGCATACATGGCCCGCACACTGCTTGCTCCGATCACGCTCGCCGTCGTTCTTGGCCTGATGTTTGGTCCGCTCGCCGACCGGCTCGAACGTACCGGTGTTCCGCCATGGGCTTCGGCGGGCCTGATCGTCGTCATCTTTATCGCCGTGCTCGCGGCAATCGCAATATCAGTGGCATTGCCGCTGTCGCTGTGGGTGGACCGTTTGCCGGCAATGTGGGAGCGCTTGCGGTCCGAAGTTGCCGAATGGAACGGTCTGCTGACCTCGATCGCCAACATGCAGGAGGGTTTGAGGGCGGCAATCGGTGAAGATGCGCAGATGACCGTCGCCTTGGATGATGGTTCGCCCGTGCGCGATGTCGCGTGGCTTGCGCCGGCGATTGTTGCCCAGGTCCTGCTTTTTGTCGCCAGCATGTATTTCTTCATCGCAACACGTGACGAAGTGCGCGTGGCGATCCTGTCCCTGTGCATGACCCGCCGCCTTCGCTGGCGGTTTGCTCACGTATTCCGCGATGTTGAAGCCCTTGTCTCGCGCTATCTGCTCTCGATCACGGCTGTGAACACATGCCTTGGAGTTGCGGTGAGCGCAGCAATGTGGGCGATAGATATTCCCTCGCCATTGCTCTGGGGCGTATTGGCGTTCTGCCTGAACTACGCGATTTATATCGGCCCCGCGATCATGGCCGTACTCATGCTGTGTGTCGGCCTTGCAACCTCCAGCGGTGTTGAAATCCTGCTTCCCGCCGTCTTGTACCTGTCGCTAAATCTTGTTGAAGCTCAGTTCATTACGCCGACAATCGTTGGCCGCGCCGTCACAATCAACCCGTTCGTAATCTTCCTTGCGCTGGCATTCTGGATCTGGCTCTGGGGCCCTGTTGGCGGCTTTATAGCCGTGCCTTTCTGCCTTATCTGCCTTGCGATTTTCCGCAACATTGTCCCGCTGGCGCAAAGCTGGCCGCAAAACCGCTAATTATCAAAATCCGGAACCCGAGTGCGCCTTGCCGCGTTTAAAATGTGCAGCGCGGCTGACGTGTTGAGTTCGTGTCGAGCTTGAGACGCTGCTTTTCAAAAGGCCGGCAACGCCGGCACACGAAAAGGAGACTTGAACATGTCACTCGGCACAATCCTGATCATCATTCTGATCCTGCTTCTCATTGGCGCACTGCCGGCCTGGCCGTACAGCCGCAGCTGGGGCGCGCGTCCCGGCGGGCTTATCGGTGTCGTCCTCGTCGTGGTCCTGATCCTTTTCCTGCTTGGCCATATCTGATCGCGGCTGACGCGGTTCAACGCCTGCAAAACATCCGCCAACCCTCAGGAGCACCCCCATGCTGAAAGCAACACTCGAAGCACTCTACATATTCACCCTTGCCGCGGCCCCCGTCGCCAGCCTGTCTACGGATGGCCAGAACTGCGAGGCGGCCGCCCAGTCCCTGATCGAAAAAATCGATAACGGCAGCGCCAAGGTCATCGACGACGAAGGTAACGTCATCATGGAAATGCATGACGGCACACTGAAAGCACTCCGCACCGAAGATGGAGCGGACAAGCCGACCGAAAACTGGATGGGTTCCCCGCCCGGTAAGGAGGCGGCGAGAAACGCTCTGGAATCCGCAATCAAGCTTGCCGAGGACGGTAAGCGCGAGGAGTGCCAGATCATGGTCGACGATGTTCGCAAGATGCTGAGTATCGAGAAGCCCGAGGAGCAGTCCAACGGCGGCATGAAGGCTGGCAACCGGACTGTGAAAAGCTAGTCCCGGCGCGCGCAAACCAAACCGCCGGCTAACCGGCAATCCCTGAAAGACGTTCCATCCCCCCAATGGAGGCAGTCATGAGAATGGAGAATGCAGCACCCGTTACCTTGCCGATCGCGCTTGCCATGATGGCAATCGCAATCATCGTCCCGTCCATTGCGCTTGGATCCCGGGCCAGCGATACGGCCTCTACAGGCAACGCCATGGCGCCCACGGTTGCCCATGCCGCGAGCACGGAGCGCAGTGACCGGCTTGCTTCTGCGCGGATCGCCAAATCCGCCGCGGCCACGCATGTCGAGGTGATCGGAGACTTTAACGGAGAACCGCCGCGAATCGTTCTTCTGGGGCCTGATGGAACTGAAATCTACCGCACCGAGCCTGTTCATAACCGTACCATCGTCGCCAAGGATGTTATCATCCCCAGCATCACGGTGCGCGACGAGCCCGGCGCAACGACTGAGCTTGTTGTCGTGGCGGCCGATGAGCCGAACGAGGCACCCGCCGTGCGGCTTGGAAAGGCTGTGAACGAGTAATCCGGAAACCGGCAACCGCAGACTGAAAAACAACAATCCTGGAAAGGAATAACACGTGATCGAAGTTCAAGTTGGCGGCCTGCTGGGGCTGATCATTCTGGCGCTGGATATCTACGCCATTGTCAAGATCATCGGCTCCACGGCCTCGGCGGGATCGAAAGTCTTGTGGATCCTGGTGATCCTGTTCCTGCCCGTACTCGGCCTGATCCTGTGGATGCTGTTCGGACCAAGCAGCCGATAATACCTGTTACCCGGAACGCCGTGCGCGGTTGAGAACGGCAATGTGGTTGTCCCATGACAATTCATCGAACGCTCTCAACGGCGCGCCATCCAGCTCCAGGCCGCCTGAGCCGTCGCTGGACAGGAATGCGCCGCTCATGGGCGCAAGCCCGCAGACATCGCGTATGCTGCGCTGCTCCAGAGCTCTGCCTGACGCGCAATCCCATATGAGCACGGTGTTGCCGCGCGGACTGGACATGGCGATACGCCGGCCATCCGCGCTTGCTGCAACCGAGCCGATGTAATTGCTCATGGCCTGCCAGACCGTGTCAGCCGCGCCGCACAGTTGAATGTCCCTGCCGCGCTCATGCCAGCCGGCGAGCGGAACGGTTTCGCTGCGCGCGCCCTCGAACTGACCGCCGAACCAGATGCGGCCCCGGCCATCCTCGGCCATATGCCGGATCGAAAGCTGATGCAGTTCGGGAGAAAGCGAAACCGTCTCGACGATGTCGCCACTGGTCAGATCCGCATAGACCAGGGAAGGGGCCATCGTGTCGAGATTGAGTTTCTGGCGGGGGAAATCCGGATGGGTCAGGATGCCGCCATTGGCAATCGCAACCGTACGTCCATCGCTTAGCAGCAGGGCCTCATGCGGGCCGATCCCGCCTGTGTCGATCTCGCCAACCCGGCGATAATCGGCGGCAACGTCATAGATGCCCATCACGCCGCGCTCGCCGCCGAAATCATTCTCGGTGGCAAACAGCAGCCGCCCGTCGTTTGAAAAGAATCCATGTCCCTGAAAGTGCCGGTCCTTAGGCGCAGAAAACGCAAGCTGCCGCTGGCGCCGCACGAGGTCGAGGACAAGAGCGAAACGGCCGGGACGGCGGGCGAAAACCACCGCCGCCGCACCATCCGGCGAAATGGCGGAGTCATGGCCGCGCCCATCGAGATTTTCGTGGAAGATCAGCTTGGCGTCGACATCGAGAACGGCAGCGGCGAAATGCCCGTCGCGCATCTTGCAGCAGGAGACGAATGCCGCCTCCTGGCGCGTATCCGCAAAGCCGGTAAGGGGCAGGGCGCCTGTGGCCGCAAGGCCGAGAATGACGCTGCGCCTGTCTGGTCCGTGCCGCATGTCAGTCTCCATCCAGCGAGTTGAACCCCAGAACAAGACCCAATGCCTCGGGATAGCGCTCGCTCACGGTCTCCTTCGCGCCATGAAGGGGAATAAGGGCGTAGACGAGTTTGCCGTGGGTTTCAGGATCGGACACCAGGTCTTCCCAGGACCGGTTCAATTGCTCCAGAGAGGCCAAGGCCGCATCCGCCTGAGAGAGTTCGAAAGCAAGACCGTTTGCAATGCTCGCTGGATCGTCGCCAAGCAGAAGATCGAGATGCCCGGTGAAAAGCGCCTGCACGCCGGCGATATTGGCGCGCAGCGATGCGATGGTGTCTCCGGAGCGCCAGAACGGCGCGCGTTTGGGATGCGCATCGTCAGGCGTCTCGCCAATCGCGGTCTTTATCTTGATGTCGCCGACAATCTCCAGTTGTTCGCGCGCGGCCTGTATCAGCGCCTGCAGGACTTCGGCCTCGGTCTTGTACAACGGGTTATGGCCGCCCGGATCGCGCATCAGCGCGGCATGCCCGCCAGCGCTTTGCCACGCGGACACGAATTCGCCTGAGACTTCGTGGATGGCCTGCGCAACGGCATCGGCATAGCGGCAGCGGTAGCCGCCTGCTTCAAGCAGCTCTTCCGATCCCGTCCCGAACAGGGCGAATTCAAGCGATGTCAGACCCTGCACCGCGACGCTTTTCTGCTGCAGGGTCTCCAGGCTCGTGGCCGTCTCGTCTTTTTCCGCCAGAATGGCCTGCACCTGTTGCAGGCCGCGCCCCTTGCGGTCCGGCCAGTAGAACATCCGCTCGAAACGGTAGTCCGTGCGGGCAGGGCCGAAGCGGAACATTTCAACCCGCGACCAGGAGCGGACCGTTTCGTTGAAGGCGGCACGCGCCGTTTCGAGCAAAGCGGGCGAGGGGGCGGAACACAGTGCGGAAATGGCGCGCTCCTGATCCTTCGCCCTCTCTTGCAGCGCGCTATAGCCGGCGACGATGACCTCATCGATGGTTTGCGAGATCACGCCGGCGCGATCTTCATCGGCGCGGGAGAGGGAAACCATCGCGGCAAGCGCGATGGCAATGGCGAGAATGGTCCGGAAAATCATCAAAGGGACTCCAGGAAACGGATCAGGGCGTCACGGTCTTCCTTCGGCATGGCAGCCACCTTGTCACGCGCGGCTTGCGCTTCGCCACCATGCCACAGGACGGCTTCCAGCAGGTTGCGGGCGCGCCCGTCGTGCAGGAAATAGGTATGGCCGTTGACGGTCTCGGTCAGGCCGATACCCCATAGCGGCGCGGTGCGCCATTCATTGCCGTCAGCGTCGCCGACCGGACGCCCGTCGCCAAGCCCTTCGCCCATGTCATGCAGAAGAAAGTCCGAATAGGGCCAGATCAACTGGAAGCGGTGTTCGGGCTGTTCGGCGTCGCGCCGCGTGACGAATTTCGGCGTGTGACAGGTGACGCAACCGGTTTCGTAGAACAGCTGCTTGCCGCGCAGAACCTGAGCGTCATTAACGTCGCGGCGCGCGGGAACGGCAAGGTTCTTTGAATAGAAGACGACCAGATCGAGCACAGGGTCCGGCGCTTCGCTGTCACCGAGATGAGGCTGAACGCCATTTGCCCGTGCAAGGCATTCCGTCTGCTTTGCGGTGCAATCGCCGTAAGGCGTCATGGCATCCGGTGTCGAAATGCCGATGTCGCCCGCAAAGGCTGACGCGCTTTGCGCCCGGACCGTGGCGGTCGAGGCCTTCCAGCCGTAGAGCCCGAGAACCAGTTCCCCGGTTTTGCCGTCGCGGACCATGCTCGGCTTTCCCGAGATGCCATCGCCATTCGCATCTTCGGGATCGGCGCGCCTGAGAATGTCGTCGGGATGAATTTCTTCTATGAGTCCGAGACCGATCATCTGCGGCGCAACGCGTGGCGACAGCATGACGTCGGGCGCCATGTCGCCATAGCCGAGATGGGTGACGGAATAGCTTGGCTTGCGAAGCGTGACCACCGTCCCGTCACCAAGCGTCACCGGCACATCTTCGTAATTGATCGCCATGCGGCCTTCCGCCTTCAGGCCCTGAATGGCGAAGTCCTGTAGCTGGCCGCCATAGGTCGGTTCGGGGATGTGCAGCATGGTCTTCTCCGCCAGCGCCTTGCGTTCGGCATCCGTGCGGGGCGGAACCGACAGGCGCAGGAACATCGATGTGGCGGTATCATCGGGACCTTCGGGGGGATGGCCGCGCCCGTCCTTGCGATGGCACCGCTGGCAGGAGCGCGCGTTGTAGAGCGGCCCCAGACCATCGGAGGCTTTCGTGGAGGAGGGGGAGGACACCCACAGCTTCTTGAACAGCCCGTTTCCGAGCTTGAAATCCCGCTCGCCCTCAAAGCCGAGATTGGGCGCAAAATGCGAGAACGCATCCCGGTTCACGTCGGCCAGGGATGTCGCCGCGCCCGCCGTCATGCGCTCGAACGGTTCGGGCACGGAGAAGTCCGTCGCCGGCGCGGTAACCGCTGCAACGCGGCTCGCGTCTTCCGCGCTCAGGTCGTCACGCGCAGCCGTACCGGCAAACGCCACAGCCGCGAAAGCACCTGTGGCGATAATGACCGTCAAAGCTGTTCCGGCGGACAAGAATTTGCCCGCCGGATGTTTTCGTGCGCGTTTCATTTGAATCTTATTGGAACACCGAGTTCGGATTGTCGAGGCTGTCGGACCCTTCGACGGAAATGTCGCCAAGTCCGAGCGCTGCAACCGCGCGCTCGATCGGCTTCGTCTGCGCCACGAGCCCGTCGATTGCGGCCTGAACCACGGCATTGCCCTCCGCATTGCCCTCGCCAATCATCTGGTCGTAGGCCTCGACGGATTCGCCGCGCTTCTTCATCGCCGCCATGGCGTCCATCGTGGCGTCGAGCTTGGCGGTGAGCTCTTCATCGATGCCCTTGTCGGCCTTGGCGACCAGCTGGGAAATCGAAGGGCCTTCGACAACGCTTCCGTCCACCCGCTCGTAACGGCCGGTATAGACGTTGCGGATGCCCATCGCGTCGTAATAGTGCGAGTTGAAAGTGTTGTCGGAGAAGCAATCATGCTCTTCCTCCGGATCGTGCAGCAGCAGGCCAAGCTTCATGCGCTCGCCGGCAAGCTCGCCGTATGACAGCGACCCCATGCCGGTCAGGATCGCGGTCAGGCCAACCTGCGGGTCTTCGCTTACGGCTTTGCGGGCTTCACCGCCTTCGGCCCACGCGCCAACCATGTCTTCAAGGTCGGAAATCAGCAGTGTCGATGCCGACTTCAGATATTCCGCGCGGCGCTCGCAATTTCCACCCGTGCAGTTGGCGGGATCGAAATCGGTTGCCGGACGCGCGCCGGCGCCCGCATCGGTACCGTTCAGATCCTGCCCCCAGAGCAGGAACTCGATGGCGTGATAGCCGGTCGCGACATTGGCCTCGACCTCTTCGGCTTCATGCAGCGTGCCGGACAGGAACTCAGGTGAGATGCTGCTGGCATCGACATCCTTGCCGTTTATCTTGAGCTTTGGATTGGCGATCACATTGACCGTGTAAAGCGCGTTCTCGTCGGACTCGCTGCCGTAGGACGCGTCGACAT
The DNA here is from genome assembly GCA_020441995.1 of Rhodobiaceae bacterium. Lineage (GTDB taxonomy): Bacteria > Pseudomonadota > Alphaproteobacteria > Rhizobiales > Tepidamorphaceae > JACKJK01. The sequence goes on along the minus strand of JAGRLC010000024.1, from coordinate 9,172 downwards.
AGTCGATCAGGCCCTCATCGAGCGGCCAGGCGTTCACCTTGCCTTCCCAATCGTCGACAATCGGATTGCCGAACCGGAAAGCTTCCGTCTGCTGGTAGGGAACGCGCGCCGCAATCCATGCCGCCTTCGCCGCGGCAAGCGTCTCCTCGCTCGGCGAGGCGATCAGCGCGTCGATGGCGCTGTCGAGCGTCTTCGCCGTGATCAGGGAATCCTCATACCCCGCATGCGCGATATCGGCATAGGTTTTCACGACCTCCGCCGGTGTCTGCGCACTGGCAGGCATCGCGAACGCAAGACACAGTCCCGCCGCGGCAAAAGTTTTCGTTGCCCTCATTTAAAGTCTCCTTCTGAGTTCAAGGGTCAGGGAGTTGGTTGCGCGTTCCGCAAAGCGCGGAACACCGTGATGAATTTAGTGATACTGGGCGCGCTCCGGCCGTCCGACGATGTCATCTATGACGTGAACGGGAACCGGCATCAGAATCTGGCCGAGCCGGTCAAGCGTCGCCGCGTAACGGCGCGCGGAATCCTCAACTTCGGCATTGAACGCGCAGCCCGAAAGCCCCGTCAGGCAGGTGCCGCGCGTAATCCGGTCGCCATGCTGGCAGGCTGAAATCAGAGCCGCGGCCAGGCACTCCTCGCGGCACAGCCGCTTGGCGCCAAGCGGGAAGGTCCTCAACGGGCAGTTTGCGCAAACCCTCAATGACCGCACGAAACAGGAGAGATCGGCGATTGCGCGTCGGCCTTCAACCGCCCCCAGTTCGCGTGAATAGTAGGACCAGGCGAGTTCCCATGGCTCGATCGAACCGGTCTCATAGCCCGCAATCCAATGCCGGTAACCTTCGACAACAAGACGCTCCGGCGTCCGGTCGAGATAGGATTCCCGGTTCCCGCACGGCAGCTTGAACTTCATGCGCCGGTCTCCCGTGAGACGGCGACCGGCACAATCACCCCAGCAATAAAATCGGTCCACCGCGCACCATCGGGGCACACGGCATTCAGCATCCGCAGCATGCGAACCTCCAGCAGCCCGGGGTCAAGGCCCGGATGAGCAGGTTATTGGACTCATATAGTCCAAATTAGATCGGCGGAGACTAGAAGAGAGGAAAACAGCCGTCAACGGCGATGTTTTTGAATAATTCCAGACTAGGCACGTGGAATTGATGCCCATGAGGCCGGTTTCGGTCACATCTCCGGAACGCCCGCGCTGAGCAGGCTTTCAACATACCGATCAAGCTGCTCGGGGTTTTTAAGGAAGAAAAGCTTGCGGCGTGCGAACGCGCAGGAAAATTCGGGCTTGTCGCTCAAAAGGCGTTGCGCCATCTGCCGTGCTTCCTCGCGGCGCTCAAGGCAGGCGAGGGCGACACAGCGATGCGCCGTCGTCCAGTACTGGCAATTGGGAATGACGCTGGCTTTTTCGGCCCAATCCAGCGCCGCCTCGTAATTGCCCTGGAAGATGTAAGCCAGCGCCCCGTAACTCAGGAATGCCCAGCGCTGCGGATCGTTGTGGCTCAGCGCCGCTGCCTTCTTGAAATTCTCGATGGCTTCATCGTAACGGCCTTCATAAGCAAGAGAGTCGCCAAGGCCGCAATAGGCCGCCGCAAAGCCCGGGTTCAAACCTATGGCGTTCTCGTTGCTGATGATGGCAGCCGAATATTCCCGCCGCGCCAGGTTGATGCGCGCGAGCAGGGCATGGAAAACGGCGTTTTCCATGTCGATCTCGAGCGCAAGACGAACGGCGGCAAGCGCCTCGTCGAGCAGTTCGTCGCTCGGCTCCGTGTCCCAGTAGACCATGCCAAGAACGACAGCGTAGGCCCACCACGCATGGGCCTCGCCGAACTGCGGATCAAGCTGGCGGCTGTGCGCCAGCAGGCGTTGAGCCTCCAGATTGTCGGCGGCGGTAAACCGGAAGAAGTGGTTGATCCCGAGGTGATAGCAATCCCAGGCCTTCAGGTTCGCGCGCGGCCTGCGCAGGACTTTCTTGCGTTCGGCGGCGCCGACTTCCGGTTCGATCCGCGCCGAGATCGTATCGACGATCTCGTCCTGCACGGCGAACAGGTCCGCCGGCTCGCGGTCATAGCTCTCCGACCAGACCTGGGTTCCCGTCTCCGTATCCATCAGATGCACGCGTATGCGGATGTGCGACACGCCTCGGCGCACGCTGCCTGTCACCGCGTAAACGGCGCCAAGGTCCTGCCGCAACTGGCTGCCGGTGGGTGTTTGCCCTTTGTAGGCAAACATCGAATTCCGGGCCAAAACGCCGAGCCAGCGGTGCCGCGACAGGGCGGAGATGATGTCGTCGGTAATGCCGTCCGCGAAATAGTCCTGCTGCGGATCGTCGGCATTGTTGACGAAGGGCACGACCGCGACGATGGGGCGTCCGTCGCAGCCTGCTGACGGTTGCGGCAGCGGTAACACAGGCTCCGCCGGATCAGCGGCGGCTACCGGGGTCTCGTCCGCGCTGACATCGGCAACAAGCCGGAAACCGCGGCGGCGCACGGTCTGGATGACATTTTGCCGGCTGCCATCGTCGCCGATGGCCTGACGAACCGCCTTGATGCGCGTGCTGACGGCGGAATCCGACACGATCCGCCCATCCCATATCCTGTCGGTGATCTCTTGCTTTGTAACCAGCTTGCCGGGGTTTTCCAGCAGAAAAACGAGAAGATCGAACACCTGGGGCTCAACAGGCAGGTGCACGCCGTCACGGCGCAGCTCATAGGCTTCCGTATCCACCGTGCATCCGTTGATCTTGAAAATCATCAGGGTCCCGCGTGATTTGAAAACCGCATTGCCGCAATTCAAGGCAGGCCATCAGGTGCGTTCGCAAACCAGATTATTCAAGAATCCAGAGAAATCTCCAAGTTATCTCCAAACTTCCATCAAGCACCCGGTCAAAACAATCGCCATCTTGGAAGCATCAGAGACAGCGGCGCAGAGCTTCAATGAGCGCCGAAGGAAATGGAGAGAACCATGAGCATGGCAGAACCGGTTGATCGTAATCCTGAAAACGATCTCAGCGCGGAATATGTAACGTTCTGGAACGAGGTGCTCGTTCCGAAGTTTGTCCGCTTCAAGCATATTCTCGTCGATGGACTGACCCAGCACAGCGAGGCGATTTTTCCCAATTTGCCGGTCAGACAAGGCGACAGAATCCTCGATATCGGCTGCGGGTTCGGCGATACGGCGATAAAACTTGCCGGGCGGGCAGGGCCGGAAGGCCATGTCGTAGGTCAGGACTGCTGCGACGCGTTCCTTGAGTATGGCCGCCTGGAAGTCGCCGAGCGCGGCATCAAGAATGTCTCGTTCCTGTTGAGCGACGCCCTGATCGACCGTTTCGAACCCGAATTCGATTTCGTATTTTCACGTTTCGGCACGATGTTCTTCGCCAATCCCGTTGCCGGTCTGCGCAACATGCGCTCGGCGCTGAAGCCCGGCGGCACCATGACCCATATCGTCTGGCGCCAGCGCGCCGACAACCCGTGGCTCAGCATGGCCAAGGATGTGGTGCTCGAATTCCTTCCCGCTCCCGGCGACGGCGCGCGCACCTGCGGCCCCGGCCCGTTCTCGATGGCCGATGAGCCCATGGTGCGCAAGATGATGGAAATCGCGGGCTTCGAGGACATCCGTTTCGAGCGCGTCGATGCGCCGGTCCTGGTCGGCAAGACCGTTCAGGATGCCATCGACTTCCAGCTGGCAATCGGACCGGCAGGGGAGGTGTTCCGTGAGGCAGGCGAAATCGCCGAGCGTCAGCGCCCCGAGATTGAAGCCGCGCTCGCCAAGGCAATCGGCGCCCAGAAGAAACAGAGCGACGGTATCGTTATGGATTCCTCGTCATGGGTGATCTCTGGCCGCAACCCCGGCTGACAAACACGCGCTCATCATCCTGTGCGGCATCGCCGCTACGCGCATACCGCGCAGGATGGCAACTGCGGCCTATTCCGCAGCGAGGTTGATGAAGCCGCCTGACTGCCTGTTCCAGAACCGGGCATAAAGCCCGCCGCGCGCCAGCAGTTCGCCATGGGTGCCTTCTTCAACGATCCGGCCTTCATCGATTACGATGATGCGGTCCATGCGCGCGATGGTGGACAGCCGGTGGGCAATGGCAATCACCGTCTTGTCCTCCATCAGGACTTCCAGCGTGTCCTGAATGGCGGCCTCGACTTCTGAATCGAGCGCGCTGGTTGCCTCATCCAGCACCAGAACCGGCGCGTTCTTCAGGATAACGCGGGCAAGCGCGATGCGCTGCCGCTGACCGCCGGAAAGCTTCACGCCGCGCTCGCCGAGATAGGCGCCGTAGCCCTTGCGTCCGCGATAATCCTCAAGGTCGACGATGAATGAATGCGCATGCGCCCGGCGCGCGGCGGCATAAACTTCATCGTCGGTTGCCTCGGGCCGGCCATAACGGATGTTCTCAAGCGCGGAGCGGTTGAACATCGAGGTTTCCTGCCGGACCATGCCGATCTGCTCGCGCAGGCTTTCCTGGGTGACATCGCGAATGTCGGTGCCATCGAGCGTGATGCGCCCGGCCTCGACATCGTAGAGACGAAGCAGCAGCGAGACAGCCGTCGATTTGCCGGCGCCGGACCGGCCGACGAGCGCGATCTTTTCACCAGGTGCGACATGCAGGGTGAAGTCATTGAGGGCAGGGGTCTTGCGGCCATATCCGAAGGAGACCTTCTCGAATGCAACCGCGCCGGAACTCCGCGTCATTTCGCCGGCTGCGTTCTTGTCCTCGATCGCATGCGCGGGCGACAGGGTGCGCATGCCGTCCTCGACCTCGCCGATATTGGTGAAAATCCCCATTACCGACATCGAGACCCAGCCGGACATCTGCGCAATGCGTGTGGAGATCAGCCCCGCTGCGGCAATGTCGCCGGCGCTTGCAGCCCCTTGCGACCAGAACCACAGCGTACCGCCAACCAGCGCAACCGGAAGCGTTCCGGCCAGCGCCATCATCCAGAAACGGAAGGCCGCCGAAATCTCGCCGAAAGCAATGATCTTGCCGCGATAAGCGCCAAGCGCATCAAGTGCGGCACGATCCTCGCGCTGGGAATGACTGAAGAGTTTGACCGTGGCGATATTGGTTATGGTGTCAACGATCTGCCCCGTCACCATTGCACGCGCGGACGCCCGGTCTTTCGACTTTACCCGCACCTTGGGCATGAAATAGCGGATCATCAGCGCATAGACCGCGATCCACACAAACAGCGCCGCCACCAGCCAAAGGCTGATCTTGCCGACAAGGGCCGCCGTTCCGATCACCGCCGCGCCACTCAACCCGAAGATCGAGACGCCCTCGCTGATGACGTCGCTGATCGCGCGTGCCGTCTGCTGCTGCTTCTGGGCAATGCGCCCGGCGAAATCATTGTCGAAGAACCCGAGGCTTTGCCCCAGCGTGTGACGGTTCAATCGCGACAGGACGAGGGGATAGACGTTGGGCATAAGCGTCAGCGAATTGAGCGCCGCGCTCAGCCCCATGACGACAGGGCGCGCGAACAGGAAAAACAGGGTTGCGGCGAGCAGCAGATGCCACGCATCGCGGAAGACGCTTTGCGCGCCATAGCTCTGGCCGATGTCGATCAGCCAGCCGACGACAAAGGCAGCGCCGACATCCGTCAGCCCGACAAGCATGGAAACCACAAGCGTCACGACAATGGCGGGAAAGCAGCCCTTGAGCGCCCAGGCCATGAACGCGCCCAGCCGCTGCGGCGGCGGGCCGTCGGCGCGCGCGAACGCGTCTATGAGGTTGGAGAACCACCTCACGTCGGTGTGCCTCTCATGCTTGATCGTGATGTTCAACATGAAGAACGCGCGAGTAGCCTAAGCGTTCTTCGCTGGTACGCATTATCTGGTGCCGCGCGCCGGAAAGCCAAGATGCAAAGCGGGCAGGGCGCGGCCCCCTGATACAAGCAGTTGGAGCGCTAGTCGTCTTTCGCCTCGTTCCAGAGCCGGTCCATCTCCTCAAGATTGCTCGACGCGAGATCTCTGCCTTGTTCGCGCAGGCTTGACTCAATATGTGCAAAACGGCGGCAGAACTTGGCGTTGGTTGCGCGCAGCGCTTCTTCCGGATCGACGCCGAGCTTGCGCGCGACATTGACCAGCGCAAACAGCGCGTCGCCGACTTCCTCGGCGACATTACCGCCATCGATCAGGGCATCGTCGAGTTCGCCAAGTTCCTCGTCGAGCTTCTCCCAGGCGCCTTCGACGTCCGGCCAGTCAAAACCGACACGCGCGGCGCGCTTGGTAAGCTTCTGAGCGCGCAGCAGGGCAGGCAGGCCATATGGAATGTCATCAAGCAGGCCCTTGCTGTTTGAGCCTTTTCCCGAGCGCTCGGACGCCTTGATTTCCTCCCAGCTCTCGCGCACGTCCGCGACGCCATTGGCCGCTTTCTCGCCGAAAACATGCGGATGCCGCCGCACCATCTTGTCGTGGATGGCTTCGACGACATCGCCGAAAGCAAACACATCGGCTTCCTCGGCCATGCGGGCGTGAAACACGACCTGGAGCAGCAGGTCGCCAAGCTCGTCCTTGAGATCGTCCATGTCGCCGCGCTCAATGGCTTCGGCGACCTCATAGGCTTCCTCGATCGTGTAAGGCGCGATCGACGCGAAATCCTGTTTCACGTCCCACGGACAGCCGTTGTCGGGGTCGCGCAGCCGTGCCATGACGGCCAGCAGATCTTCAATCGGTCGCGTCATTCGTTTGCCTCGCTTGGATATGGATAGAGCGCCCTGGAACAGCCTGATCATCAAAACCAGATCACGTACCGGCGCTCAACCGCCAATGACGCGGAGGCGGTCTTCGTGCGCCACACCGGCAAAGGCGTTCGACAACCAACCGCCGGGCTTCTCGGAAGTCTCGCAGAGCGTTTTCCCGGCAGGGAGGACACCAGCTTGCCGCAGATCGATGTCGTCGTCCTGGAACGCATTTTCTGATGACGGTCCCGATATTTCAGGCCATATCCATTTGTCGCATAATATATATTATGGAACTATATGGATGGATATAATTGGAATATGCCCATAAGTCAGAATTGGGCGAAATAAATATGCATCACAGCCGGTTACGCCAGCATGCTGAGAAAAATCAGGCGTCCGCCTCTATGCGCATCATGTCATATGCAACGCTCACGTTTCCGGGAACCTCGGCGCTCAAGGTCGCGTGGTCGATGTCGCAATGCAGATTGGTCAGAACAGCGCGGCGCGGCTTGAGACGCTCGATCCATTCAAGCGCCGTCTCGACATTGAAGTGGCTGATGTGCGGCGTATAGCGCAACGCGTCCAGCAGCAGCATATCGAGACCTTCCAGAAGCCATGCGCTCTCCGGCGAAATGTCGCTCACGTCAGGTACATATGCGATGTCGCCGAAACGGAACCCAAGCGCCGGCGTTGGACCGTGAATGACCGGCACCGGCGTTGCCGACAGCGTTCCGCCGTCGCCGTCGATCTCAACCGGCTTGTCGGACGCGAATTCGCTCAGTTCCAGGATCGGCGGATAGATCGAGCCTTCGGGCGATGAAAAGCAGTAGCCGAAACGCATCCGCAGCGTCTCGCTGGTCAATGCGTCGGCATGAACGGCGATGCGCTTGCGGTTGCGGATCACCAGAGGCCGCAGATCGTCGATGCCATGTGTATGGTCTGCGTGGTCATGTGTCATCAGCACGCCATCGAGCGATTTCACCTGGGCATCGAGAAGCTGTTCGCGCAGATCTGGCGACGTATCGACAAGCACCCGCGTCGTACCGCCGTGACCAAGCTTTTCGGCCAGCACGGAACACCGTCTGCGGCGGTTCTTCGGCTCCGAGGGATCGCATGCCCCCCAATCGTTACCGACGCGCGGCACACCGCCGGACGATCCGCAGCCGAGAATGGTCAGCCGCAGGCTCATAGCTTGGCGGTGCCTTCAACACTGCCGACGGCTTGCGCCGGAAACCGGCTGAACAGCCGCAAGGCATTGGCCGTGGTAAGCTCCGCCAGTTCGGCCAATCCGATGCCGCGCGCATCCGCCACCACACGGGCCGTATCGGCCACGAACGCGGGTTCGTTGCGTTTGCCGCGATTGGGCATCGGCGCGAGATATGGCGCATCGGTTTCAACGAGAATGCGGTCGGCTGGCAGCTTCGAGGCAAGTTCGCGGAAGTCGTCCGACTTCTTGAAGGTCACAATGCCCGAGAACGACACGTAAAGGCCAAGCTCGATGCCGCGCCATGCCAGTTCGGGCTTCGATGAAAAGCAGTGCAGGACAGCGGTGAAGGCCCCCTTCCCCATTTCGTCCTCAAGTATGCTGGCGGTATCGTCTTCCGCTTCGCGGCTGTGGATCACCAGCGGCAATCCGGTGCGCCGCGCGGCATCGATATGCTTGCGGAACACCCCGGCCTGAACGTCGCGGGGCGCGTAATCGTAATGGTAATCGAGACCGGCCTCGCCGATACCGACGACGAGCGGGTCTTCGGCGCGCTCCAGGATCGTTTCAAGCGGCACATCGGCTTCCTCGGCCGCGTTATGAGGATGCGTACCGACCGTACAGAAGACATCCGCGTGTTCGGCCGCGATTTTCTGGATCACATCGAATTTGCGCACACGCGTATTAATGGTGATGAACCCGCCGACACCGCGCGCGCGGGCGCGCGCCAGCATCTCTCCGCGATCCTCATCGAAGTCGGGAAAATCGAGATGGCAATGGGTGTCGATCAGTCTGGACATCAGTTTAACGTGCCGTTTTCAGGCTTTTTCCGACTCTTCCTCGACATAGCGCGGGAAAACGGGGGCCGGTTTGGGCAGCGGCGTACCGGGTATCAGCGCTGCCTTTTCGACGCGAAACTGACGTTTTTCCTCGTCCACCGCAAGCAGGTCGAGCAGCTTGCCGGCGCCTTCGGGAATAAATGGCTGCGCGCCGACCGCGGCAACCCGCAACACTTCCGCCGTGGTATAAAGAACGGTCGCCATACGCTCCGGATCGGTCTTCTTCAGCGCCCAGGGTTCCTGAGCGGCGAAGTAACGGTTTGCCTCGGCAACGACATTCCAGATCGCGGCAATCGCCTTGTGTATCTGGAACGCCCCGATTTCCTTGCGCATGACATCGAGGATGCCGTACGCGGCATCGAGCAAGGCCTGGTCCTCATCGCTGAAAGCGCCGTATTGCGGCACCGCGCCGTCGCAGTTCTTGGCGATCA
>JAGRLC010000129.1 GCA_020441995.1 Rhodobiaceae bacterium | reverse complement strand
TCACGCCGCCGATCGGCTTCAACCTCTATGTCCTGCAAGGGCTTACCGGGAGGAATATCTTATGGATTGCACGTGCGGCAGCACCTTTTTTCATGCTGCTGATCGTCGCGGTGGTGCTGCTGGCGCTGTTCCCGCAGCTTGCCACCTGGCTGCCCCAGACCATGTTGCAGCGGTGATGTCATGAGCGATACCAGCCGCCCGCTCGGGCCGATCGTCTCATCCGCCCACCTGGCGCGCGGCGACATGCCGTCGCTGTCGGAAATGGAATTCGCGCTGATCATGGCGGACAATGCGTTCTCGCGCTGGATCGTGCGCTGTGCGTCTGCCGCCGGTGCGCCGGGGCTGACGCCGCTGGAGGTTCTGGTGCTGCATTCGGTGACCCACCGCGACCGCGCCAAGACCATCGCCGACCTGTGCCTCGTCCTCAATGTCGAGGACACCCATCTCATCACATATGCAGTGAAGAAGCTGGAAAAGAACAAATTCGTCCAGGCCGGCAAGCGCGGCAAGGAGAAGACCGTCGCCATTACGCCGAAGGGTTATGAGGTCTGCGAACGTTACGCCGAAATCCGCTCGCAATTGCTGATTCACGCGCTGCGGGCGCTCGGGCTCGATCAGGGACCGGTGACCGAGCTGTCGGAGTTCCTGCGCGCGCTTTCGGGGCAATACGACCAGGCGGCGCGGGCGGCGGCTTCGCTCTAAGTCCAATCTTCGACTAGGCGCAAAGCGCATCGATGGTTATGTTCGCGCCATGAATTCTCCCGAAGACACCAGCCAGCACGATTCGCAACCTGGGGCGCTGCGCGCGCTGTGGCGCAGCGTGTCGCATTTTTTCGGCGGCAGCCCCGAGGAGCGCTTCTCGTCCGCGCTGATCGCGCTCGCCGCCAAGATGGCCAAGGCCGACGGTGTTGCCACGCAGGGCGAGTTCGAAGCCTTCCGTCAGGTCTTCGCCTTCGACGAGGCGAAGCTGTCGCGGGTGCGCATGCTTTTCGATCTGGCCAAGAAAGACACCTCCGGTTTCGAGACCTATGCGCGGCGTATCGCGTCGGATTTCGCCGGTCAGGAAGCGCTGCTGGAGGATGTGCTGGACGGTTTGTTCCATATCGCCAAGGCCGATGGCGCGGTGCATGAGGGCGAACGGGCGCAGCTTGAAATCATCGCCGAGATTTTCGGCTTCAGCGACCAGGCCTTCGAGGCGATCCTTGCCCGCCATGTGGACGATGGCGCGCGCGATCCCTACCGGGTGCTCGGTGTGACGCGTGACATGGCCGATGCCGAACTGAAGTCCCATTACCGCAAGCTGGTTTCCGAGAACCATCCCGACCGGATGATGTCACGCGGCCTGCCGCCGGAAATGATCCGCATCGCCAATGACCGGCTTGCAGCGATCAACGCGGCTTACGAGCGCATCGCGCGGGCACGAAGCCTTTAGGTTCCGCCATGGCGCGCTACCTCATGACCCCGTCGCCGAACCATGGCGAGCGCCGCGAAGGCCCGGTGGACATGCTGATCCTGCATTACACCGGCATGGAGACGGCGAAGGGGGCGCATGACTGGCTGTGCGATCCCAAGTCCCAGGTCTCCTCGCACTATTTCGTCTATGAGGACGGCGCGATCTGCCAGCTGGTATCCGAAGACCGGCGCGCATGGCATGCGGGCGTTGGCTTTTGGGGCGGGGTGAGCGACATCAACTCACGCTCCATCGGTATCGAGATCGCCAATCCGGGGCATGCAGGCGGATACCCGGATTTCCCGCCCGCACAGATGGAAGCGGTAATGGCGCTATGCTCGGATATCTGTGCGCGGCTTTCGATCCCGCCGAAACGGGTTTTGGCGCATTCCGACGTTGCGCCGGCGCGCAAGATCGACCCCGGCGAGAAATTCGACTGGGCCATGCTGGCGGCGAACGGTGTTGGACACTGGGTCGAACCGGTGCGGATTAGCGGCGGCCGGTTTTTCCAGCAAGGCGATGCCGGCCAGCCGGTCGAGGCGCTGCAGGCGATGCTGGCGCTCTACGGTTACGGGATCGAGGTCAGCGGCAATTACGACCTTGCGACCGAACAGGTGGTGTCCGCCTTCCAGCGGCATTTCCGGCAGGCGAAGGTGGACGGTATCGCGGATGTCTCCACCATCGAGACGCTGCACAGGCTGCTTGTGGCCGCGTCTTCGTCAGGACCCTAGTTTTCCAGAAACGGATACGTGAAAACTTATATTCTTTGAACGACTCCGCGTGACACGTATAATGTCCGTCAGAGGTCGTGAGGGGGCCGAGTATATGGTGAGTTCAAGTTTCGCTTCGGGCGGCCGGGGTGATGATCGTTCCGTGCACCGCACATTGGCGGTGGGCAAGCACGTGCTCGATATGGGGTATCGAAGCATGGTGCTGGATAATGTCAGTTCGGTCCTGATTTATCAGCCGCCGCGCGTGAGCGTTGCGAAGCTGTTCTTCGCGCTGTTCGCGCTGATCTTCGGCGCGCTCGGCGGAGCGCTCTATACCATATCCGCGCTCTGGATCGCGGTCGGCGCTGTGACCGGACTCGTGATCGGGCTTCTTCCGCTGATCCCCAAACCGCCGACGAGCCTGATGATCACCGGTAGCGACGGCGGCGCGGCTGTCTTCGAAAGCAACGATCTGCAATTCCTGCAGAGGGTGAAGGCGTTCCTGGACGCGCGCATCAACCAGAACGATCTCGCGATGACCGGGTTTTTCGACTTCGCCAACTCGCGCTACTCGTCCCTGCATCACGAAGGAACCTATGTCAGCCCGGCTGACGATGCGGCGGATGACGCATATGCTGATGACACATACGCGGATGATGCATACGAAGAGGTTGTGGATACGCCGGCTGCACGCCGCGAGCCTGAAGCTCCGCCTCCGCCAAGGCGCGCACCTCAGCCTGCGCCCGCACCGGCGGCAAGGCCTGCCGCTCCCGCGCCTGCCGCTGCTGCCCCTGTGGCAAAGCCGGCGGCCGAGGATGATCTCGATCTGGCCGCCGACGATGTGACGGGCGGCAAGGCGGACATTCACGCCACGGCCGCGAACGGAGCGCGCTCGGCGCATTTTGAAAGTCTGGACGGCAAAAAGGGCGGCGGGAGCGAAGACGATGACGAACCGGCGGAGGAAACCCTGCCGCCGATCGACTTCACCCGCGTCATGCCGCAGCTTGCCCATGTCCGCCGCTTCTACGATGAGACATTGCAGGACGCCGACGCCGTGGATCAGCTCGACACCATGATCGTGCTGATGGAGGAAGGCGCGATCACCCAGCACTCGCGCAATCGCATCCTGGAGATCGCCTCGACCATGCAGGAGCAGGTTGAGACCTATCCTTCCATTGCCTCGATCTTCGCCGGCATCGCTTCGCGGGTCCGCGTTTAATCCTGCCAAACATCGCTTGTTGTGAGTCCGGCTTGCCGCGCCTATGTTGCGCGCGGCCAGTCGACCGGGCAGCCGCTGTGCTTTGCGCAGAGGAAAGTCCGGGCTCCATGGAAACACGGTGCCGGGTAACGCCCGGCGGGGGCGACCCCAGGGAAAGTGCCACAGAAAGCAAACCGCCGGGATTCGTCCCGGTAAGGGTGAAAGGGTGCGGTAAGAGCGCACCGCGCGGCCGGTAACGGCCGTGGCAGGGTAAACCCCACCGGGAGCAAGACCGAATAGGGATGGTGCGAGGTTTCGAGCCTCAGGCGTGTTTCCGCGCTGCCGTCCGGGTTGGTTGCACGAGGCCGCCGGTAACGGCGGTCCCAGATGAATGGCTGCCGCGCGGTTTTACCGCCATACAGAACCCGGCTTACAGGTCGGCTGGCCGCTTTTCCATTATGTGGAAAAAGAGGCCGGATCCTTTCCGGATTCGGCCAATCAACCAAATAAAACTCCATTGAAACCCATTATTAACCATGCTATCCCATCAAAACCCAGAGTTAATACTGGGAGGCGATGGCGCGAGGCGGGCGGAAACGCCCTGGTTCTTCCGGTCAGCCGGCAGCAAGCGCGAGAGGCCCCGCGCGCGCCGGACGGCGGATGGATCGTATGGACCGCATGGGTGTTCTGACCCAGCCTTGTGCCGGTAGGCAGGTGTAACGCGCATTCCCCCTGCGCGGCGAGTAGGAGTTCATGCGGTTTGGAGCGCTTCGTTTCCAGCTTCCGCAACAAGGTTGACGGCAAGGGACGCGTTTCCGTCCCTGCCGTTTTCCGGTCCGTCCTTGCAAGGCAAGGCCATTCCGTCCTCTATGCCTATCCATCCCCTGGCGCGCCGGCGCTCGATTGCGGCGGCGAAAGGCTGATCGGCGAGGTTTCCGCGCTGCTCGAAGGGCTGCCGCCCTATTCCGACGAGCGCGACCTGCTGTCGGTTGAACTGTTCGGGCGGTGCGAGGAACTTAAGGTGGATGGCGACGGGCGTATCGTTCTTCCCGACGATCTGCGCACGCATGCGGGCATCGAAAGCGAGGCGGTTATGGTCGGGTTAGGGCACAAGTTCCAGATCTGGGAGCCGGGGCGGTTTGAGGCGCGGCGCGCCGAATCGGTAAAACGTGTGGGTGAGTTGCGAAGCCTTCTGGGACGGGAGCGTCCCGGTGACGCGTGATCCGCACATTCCGGTGCTTCTGACCGAGGTTATCGAAGCGCTGGCACCACGCGACGGCGAGGTTTTCATCGACGGAACCTTCGGCGCCGGCGGCTATTCGAAAGCGATTCTTGAAACCGCAAACTGCCATGTCATCGGCATCGACCGCGATCCCGACGTCATCGCTGCGGCACAGCCGCTTGTCGACACCTACGCTGGCCGGCTTCAGGTTTTGCATGGTGTGTTTTCCGATATGGAAAGCCTTGCCGCCCAGGCCGGGTATGGAGCGGTTGATGGAGTGGTGCTCGATATCGGCGTCTCCTCGATGCAGTTGGACCAGCCCGAGCGCGGCTTTTCCTTCCAGACCGACGGGCCGCTCGACATGCGCATGGCGCAGGCAGGCGAAACGGCCGCCGATCTGGTCAACACGCGCGACGAAGCCGAGCTTGCCGACATCATCTTTCAATATGGCGAGGAGCGGGCTTCGCGGCGTATCGCACGGGCCATCGTTTCAGCGCGGGCGGAAAAGCCGATTGAACGAACGCTTGAGCTTGCAAAAATCGTCAGCGGTTGCCTGCCGCCGCAGCGGTTCGGCGAGAAACACCCGGCAACCCGCACATTCCAGGCGCTGCGCATCGCGGTCAACGACGAACTGGGCGAGATTACGCGGGCGCTCGAGGCGGCAGAAAAAATCCTGAAAACCGGCGGACGGCTCGCGGTGGTAACCTTTCATTCGCTTGAAGACCGTATCGTCAAGCGGTTCATGGCCGAACGCACCGGAAAGGCAGGGGGCGGATCACGCCACATGCCTCAGATCGAAGGGCCGCAGCCGACGTTTCGGCGCGGCGACGGCGACAACCGGACGGCGGGCGAAGATGAACGCGAAGCCAATCCGCGTGCGCGTTCCGCACGTTTGCGGGCCGGGGTTCGCACCGGGGCGCCGCCGATTATCGCGGCGCATGAGAATTCGGGACGGAGGCGGCGCGGCCGCAAACCATGATCGAAACCGATACGGATATGCAGATGCACGGCGAAACGCAGGCAAAGCCGCGATCCGGCTTCATGCACGCGCTGCGTGAGCTGGGGCCAATGCGCCTTGCCGGCATCGTCGCCTGTCTGGCGATGGTGATTTCGGCGGTGGGGCTGTTCCAGTACAAGCACGAGGCGCAGCAGCGGCGCGCGAATATTTCCCATCTGCGTGCCGAAATCTCCAAGGAACGCGCCGCAATCGATCTGCTTCAGGCGGAATGGACCTATCTCAACCGCCCGGAGCGTATCCAGGCGCTGGCTGAACGGTTTCTCAACCTTCAGCCCTTCACAATGGACAAGGTGATTGCTGCCGACAGCATCGCGATCCGCGAGGATCCGGCACCGGCCAGCATCGAGGATATTCTCAAGGCGCAGAACTAGCGTCTTCTGGAGGCCGCCCAGAAGAAAGGCGGTGCGGGGCACGGAACCGGGGGTGAGCGGTTCTGAATCTGTGTGAGTGTTGCGTTTGCGTATGGTGTTTTCCAATTGGCCGGGCGTTCCGGCCCTGTCCCGGTTGTTTGCGCGTAAAGCCGCTGGCGAGCGTCCGGCCCGCCGGGTCGTCGATCACAGCCGCCGCAGCCGGTCGCGCGTGCTGCTGGCCGCCGCCGTTTTCGCGGCAGGCTACGCGACCATCGCGGGCCGCCTGCTGACGCTGGCTGTTGCCGAACAGCAGCCCGCCGTTTTTCTGGCAACCGCAGCGGACGGCGTTTCCCAGGCGCGTCCCGACATCCGCGACCGCAACGGCGTCCTGCTTGCAACCGATATCCGCACGCCTTCGCTCTATGCCGATCCGCACCGCATTTATGATGTCGATGAGGCGATCGAGCTCCTCACCGCGGCAATCCCCGAACTCGATGCCGCGGGGCTGCGCACAAAGCTCAAATCCGACAAGCGGTTCGTCTGGCTTAAGCGCGAGCTGACGCCTGAGCAGCGCGACACGATCCATAATTTCGGCCTGCCGGGTATCGGCTTTATCGAGGAAAACCGGCGCTTTTATCCAAGCGGCCGCCTGACCTCGCATGTTGTCGGCCACGTCAACATCGACAATGCCGGTATCGCCGGCATGGAAAAGCACATCGACAAGATGGGGCTTGCCGACCTGCATGACGCGGGCTTTGCGCGCAACGAGGACCAGGCGCCCGTGACACTGACGCTGGATGTGCGCGTCCAGCATGCGCTGCGCGACGAGATCATCAAGGCGATGGAGACCTTCAGCGCCAAGGCCGGCGCCGGTGTTGTGCTGAATGTTCACACAGGTGAGGTCCTGGCGCTTGTATCGATGCCCGATTACGACCCCAACGAACCGGCGACGGCACTTGAGAAAGAGGCCATCAACCGGATCACGGCGGGCGTCTACGAACTGGGCTCGACCTTCAAGGCGTTTACCGTTGCCATGGCGCTCGACAGCGGCGAGGCGGATTTCAACACCACGTATGACGCGCGCAGCCCGATCCGCGTCGCGTCTTTCACGATTAACGATTTCCATGCCCAGCGCCGTATCCTGACGCTGCCGGAAGTGTTCACGCACTCCTCCAACATCGGCACCGCGAAGATGGCGCTGGCCGCCGGCATCGAGCGCCACAAGGAATTCATGCACCGCATGGGCTTCTTCGAACGTCCGCATACCGAACTGCCCGAGTCAGCCGAACCGCTGACGCCGTCACGCTGGAGCGATCTTGCCAGCATGACGATTTCCTTCGGCCACGGTTTCTCCGTCGCCCCGATCCAGGCGGCGGCAGCCGGTGCGGCCCTGATGAACGGCGGGTTGCTGGTTGATCCGACCTTCCTGCCGCGCAGCGAGGCCCAGGCGCGCGCGCTTGGCAGGCAGGTGGTCAAGCCGTCGACCAGCGATATGATGCGGGAACTGTTCCGCATGAACGTTGCGGAAGGTACGGCGGGCAAGGCGGAGGCCAAGGGTTTTCGCGTCGGCGGCAAGACCGGTACGGCGGAAAAAGTCGTCAACGGGCGTTATTCCAATACCAAGCTGCTGACCAGCTTCCTGGCCGCATTCCCGACCGACAAGCCGGAATACCTGATGCTGCTGATGCTCGACGAGCCGCAGGCAACCAAGGAAACCCACGGCTATCGCACATCCGGCTGGAACGCGGTGCCGACCTCGGGCAAGGTCATCACGCGCATTGCCCCCCTGCTTGGCGTGAAGCCTGTTCTGGATTAGAACGCGGCAGAGGGACGGCGTGTCCGTCCAGCCTTTTCCTCTGCCCGGGATGATCTGCGCCCATGCGCCTTTCCGAAATCCTTTCCGGCACGCCCGATGCCGCATTTGCAGGCGCTGACCGCGACATCGCGGCGCTGAGCCTCGACAGCCGCAAGGTTCCGTCCGGCTCCGCCTTCTTCGCGCTGCCGGGCGCCGTTGCCGATGGCGCGAAGTTCGCCGGCGCCGCCGTTGCCGGCGGTGCGGTTGCCGTCATCGCGGGCAAGGATGCCAACATCGATGAAAGCACGCTGGGCGAGGCAACGCTGGTGCGTGTCGGCGATCCGCGCCGGGCGCTGGCGCTGGCAGCGGCAAAATTCTGCGGGCGGCAGCCTGAAAACATTGCCGCCGTCACCGGCACCAGCGGTAAGACCTCCATCGTTACCTTCCTGCGCCAGATCTGGGCCGCAGGCGGTTATAGCGCCGCCAGCATCGGCACGGTCGGTGTCGTTGCCCCCGGTGTCAGCGGTTATGGCGGGCTGACCACGCCGGATTCGATCGCGCTGCACGAAACGTTGGCCGAACTGGCGGACAAGGGCGTCACCCATGCTGCGATGGAAGCGTCAAGCCACGGCATCGAGCAGCGCCGCCTCGACGGAGTGCGGCTCAAGGCGGCGGGGTTCACCAACCTGAGCCGCGACCATCTCGATTATCACCCGACCATGGAAGCCTATCTCGCCGCCAAGCTGCGGCTGTTCGATACGCTGCTGCCGGACGATGGCGTTGCGGTTATCGATGCCGACGAGATCACCGCCACGCCGGCGCTTGAGGCGGCGCAGGCGCGCGGCCTGAAGATCGTCAGCGTCGGGCGCACCGGTGAAACCATCCGGCTGGAACGCGTCGAGACGGCGCGGCTGTCCCAGCATCTCACCGTCGATTGCGGCGATGGGCGTTTCGAAGTCACGTTGCCGATGGCGGGTGTTTTCCAGGTGTCCAACGCGCTGGTCGCGGCGGGGCTTGCGGTGGCGACCGGTATGGCGCCGCGCGCCGCTGTGGAGGCCATCGGCAAACTGGAAGGCGCGGAAGGCCGGCTTCAGCCGGCGATGCCTGATGGCAAGGGTGCGTCCGTCTTCATCGATTATGCGCATAAGCCCGGTGCGATCCGTTCAACGCTTGAATCTCTGCGGCCCTTCACGACAGGCAAGCTGATCGCCGTGATCGGGGCTGGCGGCGACCGCGATCCCGGAAAACGCGAGCTGATGGGCGCGGCGGCAGCCGAAATGGCAGATGTCGTCATCGTCACCGACGACAATCCGCGCAGCGAGGACCCGGCACTGATCCGCAAGGCCGTGCTGAAGGGCGCGCCGGATGCAAAGGAGATCGGTGATCGGCGCGAGGCGATCCATGCGGCGGTTCGTATGATGGAGAAAGGCGACATGCTTCTCATCGCCGGCAAGGGGCACGAAACCGGTCAGCTTGTGGCCGGTGTCATGCATCCCTTCTCCGATCTCGAAACGGCGCGCGAAGCGCTTGGCGAAGAGTAATCCGATGAGCGACACGCCGCTTTGGACCGCGAAAGATTTCCTTGCCGCCACCGGCGGCGAGGCGACGGGTAAACTGCCCGATGTTACCGGTATCTCCATTGATACGCGCACGCTTGAACCGGGCGATGCCTTCTTTGCCATTCGCGGTGAGCGTCTCGATGGCCACGATTATGTGAAAGCCGCGCTGGAAAAGGGCGCGTCCTGCGCTGTGATCGAAGCGGGCAGGGCGGCTGAGTTCGCTGATGCCGGCTGCGTCATCGGCGTGCCCGACGTTCTCAACGCGCTCGAGGATGCCGGCAAGGCGGCGCGGGCGCGCTCAGGCGC
Source organism: Rhodobiaceae bacterium (assembly GCA_020441995.1). Classification (GTDB taxonomy): domain Bacteria; phylum Pseudomonadota; class Alphaproteobacteria; order Rhizobiales; family Tepidamorphaceae; genus JACKJK01. The sequence goes on along the minus strand of JAGRLC010000129.1, from coordinate 130 downwards.
GAAGATCATCGGTGTCACGGGCAGCGTCGGCAAGACCGGCACCAAGGAAGCGTTGCGGCTGGTGCTGGCGCCGTCCGGCGAGGTCTACGCCTCGGCTGCGTCCCACAACAATCACTGGGGTGTGCCGCTG
>JAGRLC010000023.1 GCA_020441995.1 Rhodobiaceae bacterium | reverse complement strand
TCACCGGCTTCATGGTCGGGCGCGATTACGAGGCCGGCGGCATCGCCAAGGACGGCGCCAAGCTGGTGACAGCCGTCGCTTCGGCCAAGGTGCCGAAGATCACCGTCATCGTCGGCGGCTCTTATGGTGCGGGCAATTACGGCATGTGCGGGCGGGGTTATCAGCCGCGCTTCCTGTTCATGTGGCCGAACGCGCGCATCTCGGTGATGGGCGGCGAACAGGCGGCCAGCGTGCTCGCCACCGTCAAGCGCGACAATATCGAGGCCGAGGGCGGGGCATGGAGCGCGGACGAGGAGGAGGCCTTCAAGGCGCCGATCCGGGCGAAATACGAGGAGGAGGGCCACCCTTATTACGCCACCGCGCGGCTGTGGGACGATGGCATCATCGCGCCGTCGGAGACGCGCCGCGTTCTGGCGCTCGCCTTTGCCGCGACGCTCAACGCCCCGATCCCCGAAACGCCGTTCGGCGTCTTCAGGATGTGAAGACTACACGGCGTTCATCGCCTTCGCGGCGACATAGGCCGCGACGATGAAGATCACGCCGGCGAAGATTTTTTGCAGCGTGTTGCGGCCCGTGGCGAGCTTGCGCGAGGTCATGCCGCCCAGCACGCCGCCTGCGATTCCTCCAAGCAAGAAAAGTCCCGCGACCGGCCAGTCGATCAGGCCGGAGACGGCGTAGTTGGCCGCGGTGGTGAAGCCGAAGGCGGCAACCCCGACGAGGGATGAGGCGACGGCGTTTATTATCGGCATGCCGGTTGCCAGGATCAGCCCCGGAACGATCAGGAAGCCGCCGCCGATGCCGAAGAAACCCGCCAGCACGCCGGTTGCAAGGCCGATGCCGCCGAGGCGGGGCAACAGGCGGCCCGCGGTTTCGCGGTTCAGGTTGACGGTCTCGTCGCCCAGGTCCTTGCGGGGGCGCAGCATGGCGATGCCGGTTGCCACCATGACGATGGCGAACAGGCCGATGAGCTTCTCGCCATCGACCATCTTGCCGAGCGTCGAGCCTCCGAACGCGCCAATGACGCCCGCCAGCGCGAAGACGCCGGCGCAGCGCCATTTGACCTTGCCGGCGAGGGCATGGCCCCACAGGTTGGCGGTCGCATTGGCGGCGACGGCCAATGCGCTGGTGCCTATTGCCGCATGCGCGGGCGTCACGCCGACCAGATAGGCGAGCAGGGGCACGGCGAGGATCGACCCGCCGCCGCCGATCAGGCCAAGCGAGAAGCCGACAAGGCTGCCGGAGACGACAGACAGGGCTTCGGTTGCAAGGTTGAGCTCAACCATGGGTTCACCGTTCCGGGCAGGGTTGCTGCCCGGTCAAAGGTTCAGGATTTGCCGGTTGCCGCCGTTCAGGCCTTTTGCGGCGAGACGGGCGGTGTTCCGCTGCTGGGCCGGTTCCACGGCATCAGGGCGAGCAGTTTGGCCATGCCGCAGTAGCCGGTGGCGCCAGCGAAAGTGAGCCCCGCGCCGACAAAGCCGGACAGCGCGTAGAAACCGGGATGGACCATCCAGCCGAGCAGCACGCCGAGAAGGACCAGCGAGCCTGCCGCGATCTGCACCTGGCGCATGATCTCGATCGGCTTCTTGCGGTCGATGACGGTTTCGAAGCCCGCCGCCTTCCATGCCAGCATGCCGCCGTCGAGGATGTAAACATCTTCAGCGTCGACGGGGCGCAGGTGGTCGATGGCCGCCTGCGTACGTCCGCCGGAGCGGCAATGAAAGATCACGGCCTTCGCGTTGCCGGTATGGGGCAGGCCGGAGGAGATGCGCGACAGCGGGATCAGCTTCGCGCCGGGAATGTGCTCGCGCAAGTGTTCGTCGGGTTCGCGGATATCGACGAGAAGCGCGCCGGCATCGACCAGCTTCTTGGCTTCTGTGGGTGTAATGTTGACAGGGGTCATGGTTTTCTTCCTCAATCGGCGCAGAAAAGATCGTGCAGGTGCGTGAGCATTTTGCCCGCACGGTCGTCTGCGATGCGGTAGTGGATCGTCAGCCCGTCGCGGCGGTAGGCGACCAGGCCCTCGGTACGCATGCGCGCCAGATGCTGCGACAGGGCGGACTGGGAGAGACCGACGCGCTCGGCGAGCGTGTTGACGGACATCTCGCCATTCTCGACGAGGGCGCAGAGCACCAGCAGCCGGCGCTCGTTGGCCAACAGTTTCAGGAACTCCGCTGCTTTGGCCGCGCGGGCCTCGAGGCTGGCGTTCGCGCCAGTTGCGGCCGGTGCGGCAAGGGTTGCTGGATTCGCATGTGTCATCTTGTCAGGGTCCGGGTTGCGGGCGTTGACTAATTTAGCTTTCGCTCATATATGCGATGCCGAATGTGATTTCAAGCGCTCCAATCCGGCATTTCGATGGAGCGGCAAAGGAGGTTCCCATGTCCGATCCGAAAGTCCGCGCGTTCTTCGATGAACCGACCAACACGGTGAGCTATCTCGTCTGGGACCCGCAGACGATGAAGGGCGCGGTGATCGATCCGGTTCTCGATTTCGATCTGCCGTCCGGCGAAGTCTCCATCGAGTCCGTCGATACGATCCTTGCGGCGGCGAAAGAGGAGGGCGTCACCATAGAGCTGGCGCTGGAAACCCACGCCCATGCCGACCACCTGTCAGGCGCGCCCTACATCAAGGCGAAGACGGGGGCGAAGATCGGCATCGGCGCGCATATCAAGGACGTGCAGAAGATCTTCCGGCCTGTGTTTAACGACACCGATCTGAAGACCGACGGCAGCGATTTCGATCTGCTGCTCGAGGACGGGGCGAGCTTTTCCATCGGCAATCTGACGGCCGAAGTGCTGCATACGCCGGGCCATACGCCGGCCTGCGTCAGCTACAAGATCGGTAATGCCGTCTTCGTTGGCGACACGCTGTTCATGCCCGATTTCGGCACCGCGCGGGCCGACTTCCCCGGCGGCGATGCACGCACGCTGTTCCGCTCGATCCAGAAACTGATGGCGCTGCCGCCGGAAACCAAGCTCTACATGTGCCACGACTACAAGGCGCCGGGCCGCGACGAATACGCCTGGGAAACCACCGTCGGCGCGCAGCGGGAAAACAGCGTGCATGTCCATGAGGGCGTCAGCGAGGATGAGTTCGTGAAGATGCGCGAGTCACGCGACGCGACGCTTTCAGTGCCGCGTCTGCTGTTGCCCTCGATCCAGACCAACATCCGCGCGGGCCGCTTTCCTGAAGCCGAAGCCAACGGCGTGCATTACCTGAAAATCCCGGTGAAACCGGCAGGCAATACGCAATTGATCTGAGGTCACGCGTCGCCTGTCGTCCAACTGCTAGGCGTGTCTGAAAACGCGTGATAAGCAGGCGGAATGATCAGGACGCTTCTCATCGCCAATCGCGGCGAAATCGCCTGCCGCGTGATCCGCACAGCGCGCCGTCTCGGCATCGCGACGGTTGCTGTCTATTCCGATGCGGATACGCAAGCCCAGCATGTGAAGCTGGCGGACAGGGCTGTGCATATTGGCCCGTCCGCGGCGCGCGAAAGCTATCTGGACCAGGTGAAAATCCTCGCGGCAGCGCGCGACACGGGGGCCGACGCCATCCACCCGGGCTACGGTTTCCTGTCGGAGAACGCATCCTTCGCCGAGGCTTGCGCGGAGGCCGGAATCATCTTCGTCGGTCCGCCGGCGTCCGCCATCCGTGCCATGGGGCTGAAGGACGAGGCCAAGGCGCTGATGCAGCAGGCCGATGTTCCTGTGGTGCCCGGCTATCACGGGTCGCGGCAGGAAGGCGATTTCCTGCGCACACGCGCTTACGAGATTGGCTATCCGGTGCTGATCAAGGCCGTCGCGGGCGGTGGCGGCAAAGGCATGCGCCGCGTCGACAAGCAGATCGAGTTCGACGATGCGCTGGCGGCAGCCAAGCGCGAGGCGGCGTCCGCTTTTGGTGACGAGCGTGTCCTGATAGAGAAATTCGTGACTTCTCCGCGCCATATCGAGGTGCAGGTGTTCGGCGACAGCCATGGCAACGCGGTGCATCTGTTCGAGCGCGACTGTTCCGTTCAGCGCCGCCACCAGAAGGTGGTCGAGGAAGCGCCTGCACCGGGCATGACCGAAGGCCTGCGCGCCAAGATGGGCGCTGCCGGTGTGGCTGCCGCAAAGGCCGTGAATTACGCGGGCGCGGGCACGGTGGAATTCATTGTCGACGGCTCCAAGCCGCTTTCCGACGACACGCCGTTCTATTTCATGGAAATGAACACCCGTCTGCAGGTGGAGCATCCCGTTACCGAGGGGATCACGGGGCTCGATCTGGTCGAATGGCAATTGAAGGTCGCTTCCGGTGAACCGCTGCCGCTGGCGCAGGACGAGATTACGCTCTGCGGTCATGCCGTCGAAGTGCGCCTCTATGCGGAAGACCCGGAAAACAATTTTCTGCCCTCAACCGGCACGCTGCACGGGCTGGAATTCCCAGAGATTCATAATCTTCGTGTCGATGCCGGTGTCGTCGAGGGCGACGAGGTGTCGCCTTTCTACGATCCGATGATCGCCAAGGTCATCGCGCAGGGGGCGGACCGGGAAGAAGCGCTGGACCTGTTGTCCGACGCGCTCTCCGGCACGCGCGTTGCCGGGCCGAAAACCAATCTCGGCGTGCTGCGCCGGATCATCGATGACCAGACATTCCGCGCGGCCATCTTCGATACGGGCTTCCTCGACGCGTGGACGCCGGGGCAGTTCACGCTTTCGCCGACGGCTGGCGATCTAGCCATTGCCGCCGGTCTGATCGCGCTGGTTGAATCCGTATCCGATGAGGCGGAAGATTTGCGCGACGGGGCAGGGCTCATGGCGCCTTCGCCGTGGAGCCTCAATGACGGCTTCACGATGGGGCGGCGGCCGCCGACCCGCTACCGGCTTAGTGTTGATGGCGAGGCGGTAGAGCGGGCCGTTGACTGGTCGCAGGGCGGCCCCCGCGTTGTCGCCGACGATGCCATGGACGCGCAGGCAGATGTCAGCGTGACGCTGCCGGGCGGCATCGAGGATGGCGCTTACGTCCTGGTTGACGGTATCCAGCGCCACATCGCGTTTGCGGTGCGCGATATCGCCCATGTCGATGGCGGGGCGGCGGATTCGCTTGCGCGCGCTCCCATGCATGGGCGCGTTGTTTCCATCCTTGTCAGCGAAGGCGACAGCGTCGAAGTCGGCCAGACGCTGGCTATCGTCGAGGCCATGAAAATGGAGCACGCCGTAAAGGCGCGCATCCATGGCACGGTTGCGCGCGTGACAGCTGCCGCGGGCGAACAGGTCGCCCAGGGCGCGCTTTTGATCGAGATCGCGGCCGAGGAAGCCGCGGAAGCAGTCTAGTCCTTCAGGATGAAGGTCACCTTCATATTGACGAGCCACTCGTCGATCTTGCCGTCCTTGACGGACGCATTGATGTCCTGAACCCAGACGCTCTTGATGTTATCGAGGGTTTCGTTGGCGCGCTCGACGCCGAGCCGGATGGCGTCTTCAAGGCTTGCTTTCGATGCGGATGTGATTTCGGTAACGCGTGCGACAGACATGGGTCCACCTCCTGTGGTTTTCATGATCTTCTACTTCCCCAGCCATGGGAAAACCTGCGCCGTCCGGACCCTCGCGTCAAATCAGCGGGGATAACGGAACGGCACAGTTGACCTTTCCAACGCGCGAGGCTTGGTTTGGTTCATGACGATGAATCTCATCAAGCTTTGTGTCGGCGCGGAATCCGTGGAGGATCTCGAGGGCTGGATCGCGCAGCGTGCCGCAGCCGCAAAGAAAGCCGGGCGGACGTACGAGCAGTACCATACGACCCGGCAGATGCCGCGCGCCCGTGACGAGATACTCGATGGCGGCTCGCTCTATTGGGTGGTCAAGGGCATGATCGCCTGCCGGCAGGTCATCGCCGATCTCGATCCCGTCACCGACGAGGAAGGAATCCCGCGCTGCCGCATCGTGCTGGCGCAGCCGGTTATCCGCGTGTTGCCGCGCCCGCGCGGCCCGTTTCAGGGTTGGCGCTATCTCAAGCCCGCCGATGCGCCGCCTGACCTCGACGCCAAGGGCAAGGGCGATGCACCATCGCCCGAGATGGCGCGCCAGCTCTCGGAACTGGGGCTGCTCTAGATTTTTGCGGCCGCATCGTTTTTTCCGAAAAGCCGGTGCCCACTTTTTCGCACGATGCTCTAGGCCGCCGAAATTCCGCCGTTGATGCTGATCGCCTGACCGGTGATCTTTGCCGCTGCCGGGCTTGCCAGGAATACGGCGAGGCCGGCCAGTTCCTCGGCTTCCACGATGCCGAGATGCGCCATGGTCTCTGCTTTCGCGAAGAGCTTGCCCGCAAACGGGTCTTCCATCAGCCGGTCGTAGAGCGGCGTGCCGCGTACGATCGACGGCGTGATGCAATTCGCGTTGACGCCATTGCGTTTCGCCTCGATGGCGAGGCCGCGCGTAAACATCGTGATAAAGGCCATGACGCCGCCGATGACGGATTCGCCGGGGGTCGCGATCTTGGCGGCATCGGACGCGACATTGATGATCGTGCCGCTACCGCGTTCGCTCATGTGATCGAGTATGGCGCGGCAGGGCAGGACGATGGCGTTGCAGGCAGGGCCGATCATGTCCGGGATGGCATCGATATCCGTCTTGTGAAACAGCGACGGCAGATCGTTGCCGCCGGCGGAATTGAAGAGAATGTCGATATGACCGAGGGCGGCAAGCGCGGTTTTGACGGCTTTTGCCGCGCCTTTCGGCGTGGCGATGTCAGCGGGCGCGGCGGCGATCGCGCGGTCCGTGAAATCTGCTTTCAGGGCGTTGGCCGCGGCCTCCGCGCGTTCCGCGTTGCGGCCGTTGATGACGACACCTGAGGCACCCGCATTGAGCATGGCGCGGGCGGTTGCGAGGCCTATCCCGGCGCTTGCGCCGGTCAGAAGGGCTGTCTTGCCATCTAGGACACCGCTCATTTTGCCTCACATGGGTGTGTTCATACCGGAATGTTGTCGATAAGCCGCGTCTTGCCGAGCCATGCGGCGGCAAGCAGGCGGATCGGCCCGTCGCCGAGGCTGTGGATCGGCGACAGGTTTTCCGCGTGGCGGGCCTCGAAATAATCGACCTTGAAGCCGGAAATCGAAAGCCTTGAGCGCGCTTCGCGCAGGGCCCAGGCGATGGAAGAGCCCTCGCGGATGTGGATCGCGGTGTCGATCAGCGCCCGGTAGAGGACCGGGGCGACGTCACGGTGTTCGGCGGAGAGATAAGTGTTGCGCGATGACATGGCGAGGCCGTCGTCCTCTCGGATCGTCGGCATGCCATGAATCACGCAGGGGATGTCCAGGTCGCGCGCCATGGTGCGTACCACGAGAAGCTGCTGGAAATCCTTCTCGCCGAAGACCGCGATGTCCGGCCCGCATTGCAGCAGCAGCTTGGAAACAACGGTCGCCACGCCGCCGAAGAAGTGCGGCCGCGCAACGCTTTCCAGATCCTCCGCCGGTCCGCCGAGCATGACCTTGGTGCAGAAGCCCGCCGGGTACATTTCCTCGATGTCTGGGGCGTAGACGAGATCGGTTTCCAGCGCGCTGAGCTTTTTCGTGTCCTCTTTCAGCGTGCGCGGATAGCGGGCGAAATCCTCGCTCGGGGCGAACTGGGTCGGATTGACGAAGATCGACACCACGACATGGTCGGCCTTGCGCTGGGCTTCCTCGACAAGGGCCAGATGGCCGGAGTGCAGCGCGCCCATGGTCGGCACCATGGCAACCTTCTTTCCGGCCTTGTGCCAGTTGGCGACGCGGTTGCGCAGGGCTTTGACGGTATGGACGGTGGCGGGTTTCTTGGCCATGGGACGTTATTCGGCTGGTCTGGCTTTGCGGCGTGCGCGCGGCAGGGGCAGGAGGGTTGAGGACTTTACCTCTTCCATGACGAAATAGGAGTGGGTTCCAGCCACTGCGGGCAATGCGCCGATCGCGCCGCCGAGGATGGAGCGGTATTCGCTCATGTCGCGTACCCTGAGCTTGACCAGATAGTCAAATCCGCCGCCGACCATATGGCATTCTATCGCCTCTGGCATGCGTGAAACGGCTTCGTTGAAAGACTTTAGCGTCGCCTCGTCGGTGTTTTTCAGCGTAACCTGGACAAAGACCACCATGCCACGCCCCAGCCGCATGGGGTCGAGGTGGGCATGATAGCCCTGGATGTAACCCTCGCGCTCCAGCCGCCTCATGCGCACCGCGCAAGGCGTTGCGCTCAGGTTGACCGCCTTGGCAAGGTCGGTCAGCGTCAACCTGCCATCGGCCTGCAAAGCGTTCAGGATCGCCATGTCGATTGCGTCGATTTCTTCTGCGGTATCGCTCATCTATAGGTGGAATTCCTGTTTCTGAATGCCTTGGCAATAAATTACGCCAAGCAAGCCCCTCATTTTGGTGAGAAGCCTTTGCGCGATTTTGATACCCTTGAACGCTAATGACAATTGCGGTCATGAGGGGGCTGCCATGCCGGACGATAATTCTGCGCTTACGGTGAACGGTGTCACGGCGGGGAAGCCGCGGCCGGAAATCGCGAAATTCTATCTGGCGGAAGAAGCGCCGCTGGTTATGGAACTGGCCCATGCGGCGCGCCTCAGCGAGGCCGAAAAAACGCGGGTTGAAACCATTTCCCGCCGGCTGGTGATGGCCGCGCGCGCCGGCCGCCGCGAGCATGGCGGTGTCGATGCCTTCATGGCGGAATATTCGCTGTCGAGCGAGGAAGGCGTGGTGCTGATGTGCCTTGCCGAGGCGCTGTTGCGTATTCCCGACGCCGACACGCAGGACAAACTGATCGCCGACAAGATCGCTGGCCGGGGCTGGGAAAGCCATCTCGGGCAATCGGATTCACTGTTCGTCAACGCCTCGACCTGGGGGCTGATGCTGACGGGGCAGGTGGTCTCGGTCAAATCCGAAAGGGAAGGCACCAGCATGCTGGCGCGGCTGGTGAAGCGCTCCGGCGAGCCGGTCATCCGCCAGGCGATGCGCCAGGCGATGCGGATCATGGGCCGGCAATTCGTGCTTGGGCAGACCATCAAGGAGGCGCTGGAGACGTCGCGCTACTACGAGCAGCGGGGTTTCCGCCATTCCTACGACATGCTGGGCGAGGCGGCGATGACCGAAGCCGACGCGCAGCGGTATCTGAAATCCTATCACGACGCGCTGAAGAAGGTCGCGGCGCACGCGAAGAAGTACATGCCGGATGCCGATGTCTTCGCCAAGCCGTCGATCTCGGTAAAGCTTTCGGCGATCCATCCGCGTTACGAGGAAAAGAAGCCGGTCCGCGCCATGACCGAGCTGCTGCCGCGCCTGAAAGGGCTTTGCACGGCGGCGATCGAGCAGGGCATCGCGGTCACCGTCGATGCGGAGGAAACCGACCGGCTCGACCTCAGCCTCGATCTGATCGAAGCGCTGCTGAACGACAAGGCCCTTGCCGGGTGGAACGGGCTAGGTCTCGCGGTGCAGGCTTATGGCAAGCGTGCCCATGCGGTGATCGACTGGCTGGCTGACGTGGCGCAGCGCACCGGTCACAAGGTCCCCGTGCGGCTGGTCAAGGGCGCCTATTGGGACACCGAGATCAAGCGCGCGCAGGAAGCCGGTCTGCCGGATTTCCCGGTCTTTACCCGCAAGCCATCGACGGACGTGTCCTATCTCGCCTGTGCGCGCAAGCTCCTGAAGCGGCGCGATGTGTTCTATCCGCAATTTGCCACCCACAACGCGCATACCGTTGCCGCTGTGCATGTCATGGCCGGCAACGAGGGCGGCTACGAGTTTCAGCGCCTGCACGGCATGGGGCAGGCGATCTACGATGCGGTGGTGCCGGAAAACCAGCTTGGCGTGCCGTGCCGTATCTATGCGCCGGTCGGCGGACACGAGGACCTGCTGGCCTATCTCGTCCGGCGTCTACTGGAGAACGGCGCCAACACCTCCTTCGTCAACCGCCTTGCCGATGACGAGGCACCGATCAGCGACATCGTGCGCGATCCCGTCGAAGAGGTGATGGAATACGCGGGCGCCTCGCATCCGCTGATCGCAAAGCCGCACGCGCTGTTTGGCTCCGAGCGGCCCAACAGCCAGGGCATCCTGAACACGGAACGCACCCTGCGCCTGCCGCTCATGGATGCGATGCGCAAGGCGGCCTCCAAGCCACTGGCCGCGGCGCCAATTGTCGATGGCAAGGTGGTCTTGGGAGACGCGCAGCCCGTTACCAGCCCGCAGAACCGTAGCGTCACCGTCGGCACGGTGGTCAATGCCGACAGGAAGACGCTCGACAAGGCGATCTCCAGCGCGCACGCCGCGCAGGACGCCTGGGACCGGGCCGGGGGCAAGCATCGCGCTGCCCTGATCTCCAAGGCCGCCGATCTCTACGAGGATCACGCGCCGGAATTGCTGGCGCTGCTCGTGGCGGAAGCCGGCAAGTCGCTCGACAATGCTGTGGCGGACCTGCGCGAGGCGGTCGATTTCC
>JAGRLC010000022.1 GCA_020441995.1 Rhodobiaceae bacterium | reverse complement strand
CCGGATGCGCACGTGGAAGCGCCGACGGCCGGCTCGGTGATCCTTGCCGGTATCCTGCTGAAGATGGGCGGTTACGGCTTCCTGCGCTTCTCGCTGCCGATGTTCCCGGTTGCCTCCGACATGTTCGCGCCGTTCGTGTTCTCGCTCAGCGTCATTGCCATCATCTACACCTCTCTGGTGGCGCTGATGCAGGAGGACATCAAGAAGCTGATTGCCTATTCCTCCGTTGCCCACATGGGCTTCGTGACCATGGGCATTTTCACCGGCACCGTTCAGGGCATCCATGGCGGCCTGTTCCAGATGCTCTCGCACGGCATCGTGTCCGGCGCGCTGTTCCTGTGCGTCGGTGTTGTCTACGACCGCATGCATACCCGCGAGATCGCGGCCTACGGCGGGCTCGTGAACCGCATGCCGCTCTATGCGGCCGCATTCATGGTGTTCACCATGGCGAATGTCGGACTTCCGGGCACGAGCGGATTCGTCGGCGAATTCCTGACGCTGCTGGCGGCTTTCGAGGCCAACACCTGGGTGGCGTTCTTTGCCACAACCGGCGTCATCCTGTCGGCTGGCTATGCGCTGTGGCTATACCGCCGCGTTGTCTTCGGCGCGCTCGAGAAAGACAGCCTGAAGGGGATTATGGATATCGATCGCCGTGAAATCGCGATCCTGGCGCCGCTGGTCATCCTGACGATCCTGTTCGGTGTCTATCCGTCGCCGATCCTCGATGTCACGGCTGTATCGGTCGAGCATCTTGCGCAAGGCTATTCGGACGCTCTGGCGGCTGCCCAGTCGGCGATGCAGACCGCCGGCCTTGGCGCGGGACACTAGGTGAGGGATTGCTGGATATGGACATGATGACCTTCACCGCCGACACGCTGGTCGCCTTCAGCCCGGAAATTCTCCTGGCCGTTGGCGCCATGGTGCTTCTGATGATCGGTGCGTTCAGCGAGGACGGCGCGCTTGGGATTGTGACGGGCGGCGCGATTGCGTTGATCGTAACGGCACTGGCGCTCGTCCACATCGTGCCGTCCGATGGTTTGCGTCTTTTCGGCAGCGCGATCGTTCTCGACGGGTTTGCGAAATTCCTGAAGACGCTGACCTTGATCGCGTCAGCCGCCGCCGTTGTCATGTCGATCGACTGGATGCGGTCGGCGCGCATGGACCGGTTCGAGTATCCGGTTCTGATCGTGCTGGCGACGCTCGGCATGATGATCATGATCTCGGCCGGAGATCTGATCGCGCTCTACATGGGCATCGAGCTTCAGAGCCTCGCGCTCTACGTCATCGCCTCGATCCAGCGTGATTCAACCCGTTCCACCGAGGCCGGCCTGAAGTATTTCGCGCTCGGCGCATTGTCCTCGGGCATGCTGCTCTATGGCTGTTCGCTGATCTACGGATTCACCGGCACGGTCGAACTCGCCAAGATCGCGGCTCTTGCCGGTCACGGCGAGGCGTCCGTCGGGCTGGTCTTTGGCCTGGTCTTCCTGATTGCCGGCCTTGCCTTCAAGGTCTCGGCGGTTCCGTTCCACATGTGGACGCCGGACGTTTACGAGGGCGCTCCGACACCGGTGACGGCGTTTTTCGCGTCGGCTCCGAAGATCGCGGCCATGGCGGTCTTCGTGCGCGCCATGATCTCCGGTTTCCCGGCCATGACGCCGGAGTGGCAGCAGATCATCGTCTTTGTTTCGATTGCCTCGATGGTGCTTGGCGCCTTTGCGGCCATAGGTCAGCGCAACATCAAGCGGCTGATGGCTTATTCCTCGATCGGCCACATGGGGTTTGCGCTTGTGGGCCTTGCGCCCGGGAGCGAGTCCGGTGTGAAGGGCGTCATCATCTATCTGACGCTCTATCTCGCCATGACGCTCGGCACTTTCGCCTGCATTCTGGCCATGCGCCGCAACGATGCGCCGGTTGAAGAGATCGACGATCTTGCCGGCCTGTCCCGCAACAATCCGCTGATGGCTTTCATATTGGCGATGCTGCTGTTCTCGCTTGCCGGCATTCCGCCGCTCGCCGGGTTCTTTGCCAAGTTCTATGTCTTCTTCGCAGCCGTCGAGGCAGGGCTTTATCCGCTTGCGGTGATCGGTGTCGTGGCCAGCGTGGTCGGCGCCTACTACTACCTGCGTATCGTCAAGATCATGTATTTCGACGAGCCGGCACCCGCGTTCGACAAGATGTCCGGCGAGCTTGCCACTGTTCTTGGTGTCAGCGGGATCATCGTCATCCTGTATGTCGTCTATCCGGGGCCGCTGGTCTCCGCAGCAGCGGCTGCCGCGAAGGCCTTGTTCTGAACGCGAATGTGACTGCCGCCGATGCCGCCGTGCATGCTGCGGCGGTCATCCGGCTGGACAGCGTCGATTCCACCAACGCCGAGGCGCGCCGCCACATAGCCGGTGGCGCCAATGCCGTCTGGGTCGTCGCAGGGCGCCAGACGCAGGGGCGGGGCAGGCGCGCTCGCGCGTGGGTTTCCGAACCCGGAAATCTCTACACAAGCCATGCCTTCAGGCCGGATTGCCCGCCGGGCCGGCTGTGCGAATACGCTTTCGTTTCGGCGCTCGCGCTGCACGACGCCATCGGGCGTGTCTGTCCGGCCGCGGGGACGCATATTGCGTTGAAATGGCCGAACGACCTGATCGCGCCGGAGGGCAAGCTGTCAGGCATCCTGCTTGAAAGCGAAAGCGGCACCGCGGGCAGCCCGCCGTTACTGATAATCGGCTGGGGTGTGAATTGCCGCCATCATCCAGACGGCGGAAGCTACCCTGCCGCCGATCTGGCGAGCCTTGGTTTCGATGTGCCGCCCGAACGTCTGTTCGAGGCTTTGAGGGACACTTTCCTTCATTACGATCAGATGCTGCGCAACCACGGCATGGCCATGATCCGTCATGCGTGGCTTGCGCGCGCACGCGGTGTCGGCAAACCGGTTACAGTGCGGCTCGAGAATCAGACACTGGAGGGCATCTTCCGCGATCTTGATGCCGATGGGCGCCTGATCCTGGAGCTGCCGGACGGAGAACGCATGAAAATTTCGACGGGGGACATTTTCTTCCCGAACATTGCCGGAGAGGAAAATCATGTCTGACGAACTGGTGTTCGTTCCGCTTGGCGGTCTGGGCGAAATCGGCATGAATCTCGGACTCTACGGTTATGGTCCGAGCCACAACCGGCGCTGGCTGATGGTCGATTGCGGCATCGGGTTTGCCGATGCGGCCGAAATGCCCGGCATCGACGTCATCATGGCGGATACATCCTTCATCGAGGAAGAGCGCGGGGCGCTGGAAGCCATCGTTCTGACCCACGCGCATGAAGACCATTTCGGCGCGCTGCCTGAGCTGTGGCCCCGGTTCAAGGCTCCGGTCTATGCGACAGCCTTCACGGCGGCGCTTCTGGAAGCCAAGATTGCCGGTGAAAGCGGCACGCGGCAGGTGCCCATCAAAGTTGTTCCGCTGGGCGGCAAGATCGAGGTCGGTCCGTTCTCGGTCGAGTTCGTCACCGTCGCACATTCGATCCCCGAACCGAATGCGCTGGCGATCACCACACCGCTGGGCACTGTTGTGCATTCCGGCGACTGGAAGATCGATCCCGATCCGGTTATTGGCGGGCCTATCGACGAGAAACGCTTCCGGGAAATCGGAGCGGCGGGCTGCCGGGCGCTGATCTGCGATTCCACCAATGCCATGCGCGATGGTGTGTCGCCATCCGAGGCCGAAGTTGCCGAAACGCTGAAGGGATTGATCGCAAAAGCGCCCAAACGCGTCGCGGTAACCTGTTTTGCCTCAAATCTTGCCCGCATCCGCTCTGTTGCCGAGGCTGCGGCTGCGGCAGATCGCAATGTGGTTCTGGTTGGGCGCGCAATGCAGCGGGTGGTCTCCGTTGGGCGCGAACTCGGTATGCTGGACGGTCTCCCGGCCTTTCTCGACGACAGCCAATACGGCTATCTGCCGCGCGACAAGGTCGTGCTGCTGTGTACAGGCAGCCAGGGAGAGCCGCGTGCGGCGATGACGCGGATTGCCGCCGGCACGCATCCCACCATCGAACTGGATCGCGGCGATCAGGTCATCTATTCAGCCCGCCAGATTCCAGGCAACGAGAAGGCCGTCGGCACGGTGCTCAACGGCCTGATCCGCGACGGCATCGAAATCCTGAGTGACCGCGACGGCCTTGTGCATGTGTCCGGCCATCCTCGGCGCGGCGAACTGGTGCAGCTTTTCGACTGGCTGAAGCCCGAAGTCATGGTGCCCGCTCATGGCGAGGCGATGCACATGGCCGCCAATGCCGATCTGGCGCGTGAAACAGGCATTCCCGAGGTCGTGTCGGGTTTCAATGGCGACATGATACGGCTCGCGCCGGGGCCTGCGGCCAAGATCGATGAGGTGCGCTCGGGCCGGATCATCCGTGATGGACGGGTTATTCTCGAGGCGGATAACGAGGCGCTCAAGGAACGCCGGCGGCTGGCATTCGCCGGTCTCGTCAGCGTCGCCTTCGGGGTCGATGAGAGCGGTGAGATCGGCGGCGACATCGAAGTGGAACTGGCAGGCGTGCCGGAAACGGGCATAGACGATATCGACATTGCCGACATGGTGCTCGATACGGTCGAGGAGACGGTTTCTTCCATGCCGCGCAAACGGCGCAAGCGCACCGAGGATGTGCGCGAAAGCGTGCGCCGTGCCATCAGGCGGCATGTCGAGATACACTGGGGCAAGAAGCCGCGTGTACAGGTGTTCGTCATCGAATTATAGCGGCAGCATGCAAACCGGGAGCTTTGGGACATGATCGGACGTCTGAACCATGTGGCAATCGCCGTGCCGGACATCGAAAAGGCAACTGCAACGTATCGCGATACGCTAGGCGCCGATGTTTCGGAGAAAGTGGCGCAGCCCGATCATGGCGTCAGCACCGTGTTCATCAACCTGCCGAACACGAAGATCGAGCTGCTGGAGCCTTATGGGGAAGGTTCGCCGATCGCCAAGTTCCTCGAGCGCAATGGCGACGGCGGCATTCATCACATCTGCTACGAGGTCGATGACATCATGGCCGCGCGCGACAAGCTGATTGCCGATGGCGCCCGGGTGCTGGGTTCCGGAGAGCCGAAGATCGGGGCGCATGGCAGCCGGTGCTGTTCCTGCATCCCAAAGACTTCTGCGGCACGCTCGTCGAGCTGGAGCAGGCTTAAGGCCATCCCAGGAAAAGTGGCTTCCGGTTTTCTTCTCCGGAATTGCGCAAAAGGATTGAAGCCCGATGTCGGTTACGAGTTCGCTTGCGATCTATTTCATCATTTGGTGGCTGACGCTTTTCGCGGTGCTGCCGTTCGGTGTGCGCACGCAAGGCGAATCGGGAGAGGTTGTGCCCGGCAGCCCGGAGAGCGCGCCGGCAAAGTTCCGGATTTTGCGCACCTTCGCGATTACGACGGTCGTTTCGGCCATCGTTTTCGCCGGCGTTTACTGGCTGCTTACGTCGGGGAGGTTCAGCCTTGACGATATTCCGTTCCTGCCGAAGCCTGTTCCGCTCAGCTGAGCCGTCTTGATGGCGCAAACCCCCGTTTTAAAACAAAAAAGCAAGGCTTTGAGAGCCTTGCTTGGTAACAGGTCCGCGTTTTAGCGAGCGAGGGGCAGTTTCAGTGCATTGTTGCCCGTTCGCCGCATGCGCAAAGCCCTTAAGGGCATTTGTAAGAAAACGTCTCCTCCCGAGACTTGGACCGCTCTCCATAGCGCATGGAGCGAAAAAACACTGTTGCTCCTTCTTTTATATTGAAGGGCATGATACCTGCAAAACGCGTAATTTCAAGGCAAACCTTCAAGCTTGATGTGGCGCTATTGTGTTTTTGTGCCGGTTCGGCTTTGTGTGGCGCAAAATGAAGCACTTGTCAGGTGAGTGAAACGACCATGCGTTTATCCCGATATTTCCTTCCCACGCTGCGTGAAACGCCCGCCGAGGCGGAAATCGTTTCGCACCGGCTGATGCTGCGCGCTGGCATGATCCGGCAGGAAAGCGCCGGTATCTATGCCTGGATGCCGCTGGGCCTGAAGGTGCTGCGCAAGATCGAGCAGGTTGTCCGCGAGGAACAGAACCGTACCGGCGCCATCGAATTGCTGATGCCGACGATCCAGTCCGCCGACCTGTGGCGCGAGAGCGGCCGCTATGACGATTACGGCAAGGAAATGCTGCGCATTCAGGACCGGCACGAGCGCGACATGCTGTTCGGGCCGACGAATGAGGAAATGATCACCGAGATTTTCCGCGCCAGCGTTCGCTCCTACCGCGATCTGCCGCTCAATCTCTACCACATGCAGTGGAAGTTCCGTGATGAGGTGCGTCCGCGCTTTGGCGTCATGCGCAGCCGTGAATTCCTGATGAAGGACGCCTATTCCTTCGATCTCGACAAGGAAGGCGCGCGCGCATCCTATAACAAGATGTTCGTCGCTTATCTTCGCACCTTCAAGCGCCTCGGCCTGACCGCCATCCCGATGAAAGCGGAAAGCGGGCCCATCGGCGGCGACATGAGCCACGAGTTCATCATCCTTGCCGACACCGGCGAGAGCGAGGTGTTCTGCGACAACGCGCTGCTCGGGCTGCCGACGCCTGACAAAGACACCGATTTCAACGCCGACCTGTCGGCAGTCGTCGATGACTGGCTGTCGTATTACGCGGCAACCGACGAGATGCATGAGGTGGACCGGTTCGAGAGCGGTGTTCCCGAAGACCGGCGCGTCAGTGCGCGCGGTATCGAGGTCGGGCACATCTTCTATTTCGGCACCAAGTATTCCGACCCCATGGGCGCCAAGGTTGCCGGTCCGGACGGCGAGGAGAAGCCCGTTCACATGGGGTCGTACGGTATCGGTCCGTCGCGTTTGGCCGCCGCCATCATCGAGGCGAGCCATGACGATAACGGCATCATCTGGCCGGCCTCCGTTGCGCCGTTCGATGCCGGGCTGGTCAACCTTCGCGCTGGCGACGAGAAAACCGATTCTACTTGCGCCGGACTCTACGCGGAGCTTGAGGCGGCCGGAGTCGAAGTGCTCTACGATGACACCGATGACCGCGCCGGGGCCAAGTTCGCCAATATGGACCTGATCGGACTTCCTTTGCAGGTGGTTGTCGGGCCCAAGGGCCTTGCGGAGAACACAATCGAGGTGAAAACCCGTTCGGGCGGGGAGCGCAAATCGATTCCGCTGGAGGGCGCCGGCGCGGCAATCGCCGCGATGGTCGCCGACGGAAAGCGCGCGCTCGACGTGTAGCCATCAGCCAATTCCGGTCAGCCGGTAATCGGTGGAGCGGGGCAGGGAGCCGATCTCAATGGCGGAACAGACGCTGGAACAGGCCGTGATGCGCAAGCAGCCCGCGGGCAGCGCGACCATGCCGTTCGGCATGTTCGAGCGCATGCTGGCGATGCGCTATCTGCGCGCGCGCCGCAAGGAAGGTTTCATCTCGGTCATTGCCGGCTTTTCCTTCCTCGGCATCGTGCTGGGTGTCGCGACCCTGATCATCGTCATGGCGGTTATGAACGGGTTCCGCACGGAGCTGCTTTCGAAGATTCTCGGCATGAACGGACATCTCGTTTTGCAGCCCATCGACCGGGTGCTGGACGATTACGATGACCTGGCGAAGCGTATTTCCGGTATCGACGGCATCGTTCTGGCCATGCCCTATGTCGATGGGCAGGCGCTTGCCTCCACACACACGCAGAATAGCGGCGTCATCGTGCGGGGCTTGAGCGAAGCAAGTCTCAAGGGGCTCAAGTCCGTTTCCGGCAATATCCGGCAGGGAACGATTGACGGCTTCGACACCGCCGAAGGCCTGGTGATCGGATCGCGTCTTGCCCAGATGCTGGGCCTGTCGCTTGGCGACAAGCTGACACTGGTCAGCCCGCGCGGCACCGTGACGCCGTTCGGCACCACGCCCCGGGTGAAAAGCTATCCGGTCACGGCGATCTTCGAGATCGGCATGTCCGAATACGACCTTGCCTTCATCTTCATGCCGATGGGCGAGGCGCAGCTCTATTTCAATCAGGAAGGGCTTGCCTCTGGGATCGAGATTTTCGTCGAGGACCCCGACCGCATCGACAGCTACCGCATAGCCGTATCGGCTGCCGTCGACCGGCAGATCTACCTTTCGGACTGGCGTCAGCGGAACCGTTCGTTCTTTTCCGCGCTTCAGGTGGAGCGCAACGTGATGTTCCTGATCCTGACGCTGATCGTGCTGGTTGCGGCGCTGAATATCGTTTCCGGCCTGATCATGCTGGTGAAGGACAAGGGGCGCGATATCGCGGTCTTGCGGACCATGGGCGCGACGCGCGGGGCGATCATGCGGGTGTTCTTCATGACGGGCGCCTCGATCGGTACGCTGGGTACGCTGGCGGGTCTGCTGCTGGGTGTCACCGTATGCCTCAATATCGAATCCATCCGCCAGTTCATCGGGCACCTGACGGGGACGGAGCTGTTTGCCTCGGAGTTCTATTATCTCTCGCAACTGCCTGCCGAGATGGCGCTGATGGATGTCGTGGCCGTGGTCGGCATGACGCTGGGCCTGTCCTTCCTCGCCACCCTGTATCCGGCATGGCGCGCCGCCAAGCTCGATCCCGTTGAAGCCCTGCGCTACGAGTAAGCCGATGGACGCAAACAACACCATGGCCCTGGCTTTGCGCGGCGTTCAGCACGGTTATCACACCGGCGCCGGGCAACTGGATGTGCTCAAAGGGCTCGATCTTGCGATTGCGCCGGGCGAGATCGTGGCGCTGGTCGGTCCTTCGGGCGCCGGCAAATCCACGCTGCTGCATATCGCCGGGCTGCTTGAAAAGCCCAATGGCGGCTCGGTTCTCGTCAACGGGCAGGAATGCGCCGGCCTCAACGACGACCAGCGCACGGCTGTGCGCAGGCGCGATCTCGGGTTCATCTACCAGTTCCACAACCTTCTGCCGGAGTTCTCGGCGCTGGAGAACGTTGTCATCCCGCAATTGATCGCGGGCCGCAGCCGCGGCAACGCCAGGAAGCGCAGCGCCGAGGTTCTGACCTATCTCGGGCTTGGCGAACGGCTCGAGCACCGGCCCGCCGAACTGTCCGGCGGCGAGCAGCAGCGCGTGGCGATTGCGCGCGCGGTTGCCAATGCGCCGCGTCTGCTGCTGGCGGACGAGCCGACCGGCAACCTCGATCCGGTAACGGCTGAAAAGGTCTTCGAGATGCTGCTCCGGCTGGTGCGCGCGTCGGGCCTGTCGGCGCTGATCGCGACCCACAACCTGGAACTGGCCGCGCGCATGGACCGGCGCGTGACGCTTGAAAATGGCAAGCTGGCGGAAATCTGACCTGCGCGGTAAAAACCGGTGAGCGGGCGTTTGCGCCGCTGGGCCGGCAATCTGCGCCGCGACACGACGGCGCTTTATTTCGCCGCCCGCGATCCGCGCACGCCCTGGTATGCACGGGCCATCGGCATCGCGACCGCAGCATACGCGCTTTCGCCGATCGACCTGATCCCCGATTTCATTCTCGTCATCGGCCAGCTTGATGACCTCATCATCGTGCCGCTCGGCATCTGGCTCACGCTCAAGCTGATCCCGGCCGAGGTCATGGCCGAGCACAGACGCGCCGCCGACGAGGCCGTCGGCAAGCCGGTCAGCTACATTGTCACCGCGATGATCATCGTGGCATGGCTGCTGGCCGCTATCCTGACAGGGTGGCTCGCGCTGCGGCTGTGGAAGCTGCTGATGAAGCTATAGCTTCAAATCGGCGCGCGGGCGTTTTTGCGCCCGCTTTCAGCTGTGCTCCGGATGTGCCTGATCGTTGTGCGCTGTTTGAGGCAGGTCGCCAAGGATGCCGAGATGTTCATGGCATGCCGAACATTCGACCATCATGCCTGCCGGGATATCGGAATATACGAGCTCATTGGACCTCCCGCATTGCGGGCATGTCATCTGAAACTCTTTCAAAACCGAATTGGTCATCGCTACGCCTTTCCTTGCACAGGGCGGGGAGCGTAAACCTCGACAATGGAAGGGTTTGATCTCTCAGTTGCAGGCGCGCCTTTCGCATATACCCGCAATGTGTCCCAGGATGACATCGACGCGGCCTCCTGACTATTAAATTTGATATGTTCGCAGGGTTTTTGCCCACGCGGAACTTAGCGCTTGACGAAAAGAACAAAACATGAACATTATATCCTCATGTTCAGTTTTGCGTAATGGGAGATGTGGTCATGAAACAGGGATTGAGCGGTTTGACGGGTGAGGATTGCGCGGCTTTCCTGGCGTTCTGCGCCTTCGCCGTCACGACGCTTGTGTGGGGCGGGCATCTGTCTTCGCTGTGGTCGTGATTGTAACAGGACGACAGCGGGAGGGCCTGTGCAAGGCCGAGATGATCCACAGGTTCGCGCACAATTGGGATGCGCGGCCGATCGGGACTTCAGAAGGGATGCGAATCCGTTAGGCTTGCGGGCAGGTCCATCAACCTGTGTGAGCCATGCCACCGCCCTTTATCCATCTCAGAGGCCGCTCCGCCTATTCGCTTCTTGAAGGGGCGATCAAGGTGCCGAAGCTCGTCGATCTCGCGGTGCGCGACAAAATGCCGGCGCTGGCGCTGACCGACCGGCACAACCTCTGCGGCGCTCTGGAGTTTTCCGAACGCGCCGCGGCTTCCGGTTTGCAGCCCATTATCGGGGTTACCCTTGGCGTTGCGTTCGATGAAGGCGACGGGGGCAGGGGCAGGCACGATGCCAGCGCGCAATCCCCGATCCGTCCCGTCGCGCTGATCGCGACCGATCAGACCGGCTATCTGAACCTGATGGAACTGTCTTCGCGTGCGTATCTCGATACCGATGCCAGCGAGACGCCGCATGTCAGTGAAGCCGTGCTGCTCGATCATGCATCCGGCGTGATTGCGCTGACCGGTGGCGCCACGGGGCCGCTTGGCGCCCTGATCTGCGAGGGGCATGGCGCTGCGGCGCGCAGGATCCTCCAGCGCATGCAGGGCGCGTTCGGCGACCGCCTCTATGTCGAGGTTCAGCGCCACGGTCTGGAAGCCGAAGGCGTCTGCGAAGCGGAGATGGTCGAACTGGCCTACGATCTGGCGTTGCCGATCGTAGCGACCAACGACACCTATTTCGCCACGCGGGACGATTTCGTCGCCCATGACGCGCTGATGTGCATCGCGCAGGGGCGGCTGATGGCGGAAACCGACCGGCCCAAGCTGACGCCGGAATTCCATTTCAAGTCCATGGCCGACATGGCCGAGCGCTTCGCCGACCTGCCCGAAGCGCTGGAAAACACCGTGGAGATCGCCCAGCGCTGCGCCTTCCGCCCGGTGACGCACGCGCCGATCCTGCCGAGCTACACCACGGTGAGTTCCGGTTCCGAGGTAGAGGTCGACGAGGCCGCGGAACTCAAGCGCATTGCGCGCGCTGGCCTTGAGGCGCGCCTTGAGGTTCACGGGCTAGCGGAGGGCTACAGCCGCGAGGCCTATTTCGAGCGTCTCGACTTCGAGCTCGGCGTCATCGAACGGATGCAGTTTCCCGGTTACTTCCTGATCGTTGCCGACTTCATCCGCTGGGCCAAGGAACACGATATTCCGGTCGGGCCGGGGCGCGGTTCGGGCGCGGGATCCGTGGTTGCCTGGGCGCTGACAATTACCGATCTCGACCCGCTGCGCTTCGACCTGCTGTTCGAACGCTTTCTCAATCCCGAGCGCGTTTCGATGCCGGACTTCGACATCGATTTCTGCCCAACGGGCCGCGACGATGTCATCGCCTATGTGCGTGAACGTTATGGCGCCGATCAGGTCGCGCAGATCATCACCTTCGGAACGCTTCAGGCCCGCGCCGTGGTGCGCGATGTCGCCCGCGTGCTTGGCGTGCCATACGGGCAGGCGGACCGGCTGTCGAAGCTCATTCCGGCCAATCCGGCCAATCCGGTAACGCTGAAGCAGGCGATCGAGAGCGAGGACAAGCTGCGCGAGGCGCGCGACGAGGACCCGACCATCGCGCGCCTGCTCGACATCGCGCTGCGGCTTGAAGGGCTCTACCGCCACGCTTCGACCCATGCGGCGGGCATCGTCATCGGCGACAGGCCGCTGAGCCAGCTCGTGCCGCTCTACAAGGATCCGCGTTCGCCGATGCCGGCGACGCAGTTCAACATGAAGTGGGTCGAGCCGGCGGGGCTGGTGAAGTTCGACTTCCTCGGCCTGAAGACCCTGACCATCCTCGATGGCGCCGTGGCGCTGCTGCGCGAGAAAGGCACCGAGGTCGATCTGGCCGGTTTGCCGCTCGATGACGAGAGCACCTACAAGATGCTCTCGAATGGCGAGACCGTTGGCGTGTTCCAGCTGGAATCCGGCGGTATGCGCAGCGCCATTCTGGGCATGAAGCCTGACCGCTTTACCGACATCATCGCGCTCGTGGCGCTCTACCGCCCCGGCCCGATGGACAACATCCCGACCTATAACGACCGCAAGCACGGGCGCGAGGAACCGGACTATATCCATCCGCTGATCAAGCCGTTCCTGGAAGAGACCTTCGGCGTTATCGTCTACCAGGAGCAGGTGATGCAGATCGCCCAGGAGCTTGCCGGCTACAGCCTCGGCGAAGCCGACCTGCTGCGCCGCGCCATGGGCAAGAAGATCGCCTCGGAAATGGCCAAGCAGCGCCCGCGCTTCGTCGATGGCGCTGTGGAGCGCGGCGTCGCCAAGGCCAAGGCGGAGCAGATTTTCGACCTGCTGGCGAAATTCGCCGATTACGGCTTCAACAAGTCGCACGCGGCCGCCTATGCGCTTGTCGCCTATCAGACGGCCTATCTGAAGGCGAACCATCCGGTTGCCTTCCTGGCGGCCTCGATGACGGTCGATGTCGGCAATACCACCAAGCTCAACGATTTCCGCCGCGAGGCGAACCGCATCGGCGTCACGGTGCTGCCGCCGTCGATCAATACGTCCGATGCGGATTTCACCATCGACGCGGACAACCGCATTCACTACGCGCTGACGGCGATCCGCAATGTCGGGCGCGCGGCCATCGAGCACATTGTCGAGATGCGGGGCGACAAGCCGTTCAGGAGCCTCGCCGATTTTGCGCGGCGCATTTCTCCGCGCTTCGTCAACAAGCGCGCGCTGGAAAGCCTGGCCGCCGCCGGCGCGTTCGACTGCATAGACGCCAATCGTGCGCGCGTGTTTGCCTGCGCCGAAGCGATCATGGGCATTGCCTCACGCTTCGAGGGTGAGGAGACCGTCGGTCAGGGCGCATTGTTCAACGAAGTTCGTGAGGAGGACCTGCCGCACGGCTCGATGCTCGACTGGCTGCCGGCGGAACGCCTGAGCCGGGAATATGAGGCTATCGGCTCGTTCCTGACAGGCCACCCGATCGATTCATACGAGCCGGTGTTGAAACGCCAGGCCGTGACGCCGGTGCGCGAGTTCGAGGCCGGCGCGCAGTCGGGCACGGCCGCGGCCCGCATCGCGGGGATTGTCGTCTCCAAGCAGATCCGCCGCACCCGCACGGGCGGGCGGCTCGCGGTGATCGGCTTGTCCGATCCCACAGGACAAGTCGAGTGCGTCGCCTTTTCCGAGGCGCTGGGCGCCTGGGCGAATTTGCTGGAAGTCGGGACGCCGGTTATCGCCAATGTGGTTGTCGACCGGGGCGGAGACATGCCGCGTTACCGCATACAGGACCTGAAAAGCCTTGAAGATGTCGCGGCAAAGATGACCCATGCGCTGCACATCCATGTGGCCGACAGGTCGGCGCTCGACAGCATCAGGAGCCGTTTGAGCGAGCGCGGCGACGGCGAGGTCAGCCTGTTTTTGCACGATGCGAGCAGCGACCGCGAGGTCGAGATGCGGCTCAAGAGCCGTTATGCGGTCACGCCGCAACTGGCAGCCGCCATCAAGGCCATCCCCGGTGTCGACGAGGCGGTCTATCACTAGCAATGCCTGATTGATCACGATGGCTTGCTTTCGCGCACGACCATCCGTATAAGGCGCGCATTCCGCATGCGGGGTTTGGTTTGAACGGATCGCTTGAGCGCATCCGTTTCCGACCTTCCGGTGCCCCCTGCCTGATTTAAGGCAGATGGTCATCCCCGCAGTGGCTCAACCGGACAAGGAGACATAAGAGCCATGGCTCTGCCTGATTTTTCCATGCGCCAGCTTCTGGAAGCTGGTGCCCATTTCGGCCATCAGACTCACCGCTGGAATCCGCGTATGGCGCCGTTTATCTACGGCGAGCGTAACGGTATCCACATCATCGACCTGTCGCAGAGCGTTCCGCTGCTGCACCAGGCGCTGAAGCAGATCAGCGACACGGTCGCTTCGGGTGGCCGCGTTCTTTTCGTCGGCACCAAGCGCCAGGCGGCCGACGCGGTTGCCGATGCGGCGCGCCGTTCGGCCCAGTACTTCATGAACGCCCGCTGGCTTGGCGGCACACTGACGAACTGGAAGACGATCTCCAATTCGATCCAGCGCCTGCGCAAGCTTGAGGAACTGCTCGGCGGCGAAGCCCAGGGCATGACCAAGAAAGAGCTGCTGAAGCTGACCCGCGAGCGCGATAATCTCGAGCGCGCCCTGGGCGGCATCAAGGACATGGGCGGCGTTCCCGATCTTCTCTTCGTGATCGACACCAACAAGGAAGCGATCGCGATCAAGGAAGCCAAGCGCCTGAACATCCCGGTCGTTGCGGTGCTCGATTCCAACTGCAATCCGGAAGGCATCGACTTCCCGATCCCGGGCAATGACGACGCGGGCCGCGCCATCGCGCTTTACTGCGACCTGATTGCGCGCGCCGCCATCGACGGCATTTCCCGTGGCCAGTCTTCGGCCGGTGTCGATATCGGCGCCAGCGCCGAACCGGCGCCCGAGCAGACGATCGCGGCGGAGCCGGAAGCCGTTGTCACGGCGTCCACCGAGGAAGGCGTGATCGAGGCCCCGGAAATGGCATTCGAGCGTCTGGAAGCGCCGCGCGGCGCACCGGACGAGCTGACCCGCATCACCGGTCTTGGACCGACGCTTGAGCAGAAGCTCAACGAAGCCGGCATCTTCCACTTCTGGCAGATTGCCGCGATGAGCGATGCCGATGGCGAGGCGATCGAGGAGCAGACCGGTTCCAAGGGCCGTATCAAGCTCGACGCGTGGCGCGATGAAGCACGCAAGTTCATCGAAGGCGCCGCAGCCTGATTTAGCGCAAGTACCGGGCGCTGGCCTGCAATATCGCAGTCACAGCGCCCGTGCATGTTCCAGTTGTTCGCAAGCGGTGGCTGAGTCGCGAGTGTGTCAGCCTGCCGAACACATGAATCTCAATCCGGAGACAAGAAAATGGCCAATATCAGCGCATCGATGGTGAAGGAACTTCGCGAGAAGACCGGCGCCGGCATGATGGACTGCAAGAGCGCGCTGACCGAAAACGACGGCGACATGGAAGCCGCTGTAGACTGGCTGCGCGCCAAGGGTCTCGCCAAGGCTGCCAAGAAGGCCGGCCGCGTTGCTGCGGAAGGACTTGTTGCTGTTGCCGAGGGCGACAATTCGGCGGTTGTTGTCGAGGTCAATTCCGAGACCGACTTCGTTGCCCGCAACGAAATTTTCCAGGACATGGTCCGCACGGTTGCAAACGTCGCGCTCGCCAATGGCGGCGACCACGAGAAAACCAGCGCCGCGGATTTCCCCGGCGCCGGCAAGTCGGTTGCCGACCAGTTGACCGAGATGGTTGGCCAGATCGGCGAGAACATGACGTTCCGCCGCTCCGCCGGTCTTTCGGTTCCCGAAGGTGTGGTTGCATCCTACGTGCACAGCGCGACGGCGCCGGGCCTTGGCCGCATCGGTGTGCTGGTTGCGCTTGAGTCGAACGGCGACAAGGAAGCCTTGAAGGCGTTCGGCAAGCAGGTTGCCATGCACATCGCGGCGACCGCGCCGCTGGCGACTACGCCCGAGGAACTCGATCCGCAGGTGGTGGAGCGCGAGCGCGCCGTTCTGATCGAGCAGGCCCGTGAATCCGGCAAGCCGGAGAACATCATCGAGAAGATGGTCGAAGGCCGTATCCGCAAGTACTACGAGGAAGTGGTGCTGGTGTCGCAGCCCTTCGTCATCAATCCCGACCTGACGGTCGAGAAGGCGGCGAAAGAGGCTGAAGGCGGCGCTGGCGCGCCGATCAAGATCGTGGCCTTCGAGCGCTTCGTGCTGGGTGAAGGCATCGAGAAGGAAGAAAGCGACTTTGCCGCCGAGGTTGCGGCTGCGGTCGGTTCCTGATCAATCGCGGGGAAGTCGGCAAGCGAAGCGGGGTCACGATGAGTGCAGCGGGCAATAAACCTGATGGTGTCCGGCGCGTTCTCGTGAAGCTTTCGGGCGAAGCGTTGATGGGGGATGCCGGTTACGGCATCGACGCTGCGACCGTTTCCCGCTTTGCTGCCGATATCGCCGCCACACGCAAGGCCGGCGTGCAGGTTGCGCTTGTTGTCGGTGGCGGCAACATTTTCAGGGGCATGTCCGCCGCCGTCGATGGCCTGGACCGGACAAGCGCCGATTCCATGGGCATGCTGGCAACCGTCATGAACGGCATTGCGCTGTCCGGCGCGCTGAAAGCGCATGGATGCGAAGCCGCTGTCGTCTCCGCCATTCCCATGGACACCGTTTGCGAGCCCTATGCGCGCCGCCGCGCGGTTGCGCATCTGGAAGAGGGCCGGGTGGTCATCTTCGTCGCGGGTACAGGCAATCCCTATTTTACCACCGATACCGCCGCCGTTCTGCGTGGTGTCGAAACCGATTGCGATGCCGTCTACAAGGCGACGCAGGTCGATGGCATTTATTCCGCCGACCCGAAAACGAATTCGGATGCCGAGCGTTACGATACGCTGACCTATGACGAGGTTCTGGCGCGCGACCTGAAGGTGATGGATGCCGCGGCGATCGCGATTGCCCGCGACAACCGCTTGCCCGTCGTTGTTTTTTCGCTCGCGCAAGAAGGCGCCATCCGCAAGGCTGTGGAAGGTGAGGGGCGTTTCACGCGTGTCAGCGCGTGAATGTGTTGCGGCCTTGTGATTGCCGCCATATGCAGAGTAAAAACTGACGGCGGCTTGCTGCGAACCGTGGTCTGACAATTCTGAACAATTTCGCGGGGGGAGAGAGATTTCATGAGCCAATCATCGGATATGGCTGATTTGAAGCGGCGCATGGATGGCGCTGTCAGTGTGCTCAGGAGCGAACTCGGCGGTTTGCGTACAGGGCGCGCCTCCGCAAGCCTTCTCGATCCCATCCAGGTTGACGCCTATGGCGCCGTGATGCCGCTCAATCAGGTTGGTACCGTTGCCG
This sequence comes from Rhodobiaceae bacterium, assembly GCA_020441995.1. GTDB lineage: Bacteria > Pseudomonadota > Alphaproteobacteria > Rhizobiales > Tepidamorphaceae > JACKJK01. Next base: position 12,405 of record JAGRLC010000022.1, on the reverse strand, counting down.
TGCCCGAGCCGCGGATGATCAGCGTGCAGGTCTGGGACCGGGGGCTTGTCGGGGCTGTCGACAAAGCCATCCGGGAATCGAGCCTCAATCTCAACCCTGTCGTCGAAGGTCAGCTTCTGCGGATTCCGATCCCGGAACTCAATGCCGAGCGGCGTCAGGAACTGGTCAAGGTCGCGCACAAATATGCCGAGGCGGCGCGTGTTGCCGTGCGTCATGTGCGCCGTGACGGGCTCGATAGCCTCAAAAAGGCCGAGAAGGATAAGACCATCGGCGAGGACGAGGCGCGTAGCCGCTCCGACGAGGTGCAAAAGCTGACCGACGCCGCCATCGCCGAGATCGACGAGGTGCTGGCGACGAAGGAAAAGGAAATCCTCCAAGTCTGACCTAACGAAAGCGGGGACGGCAAATGCGCGAGGAGGCGAAGACGCCGGCTCCGAAAGTGGCAAATCCACGTTTGCCCAGGCACGTCGCCATTATCATGGACGGTAACGGACGCTGGGCGGCGGAACGCGGCATGCCGCGCGCGCAAGGCCACAGGGCCGGCGTGGAAGCGGTGCGCCGCAGCGTCAGGATGATCGCGAAACGCGGCATCCCCTATCTCACGCTGTTCAGTTTCAGTTCCGAAAACTGGATTCGCCCGCAAAGCGAAATCTCCGCGCTTTTTGCCCTGCTGCGCCGTTTCATCCGCAATGATCTCGCGGAACTGCATCGCGACGGCGTGCGTATCCGCATCATCGGGCGCAGGGACGACAAGATACCCGGCGACATATTGCGGATGCTCGACGAGGCCGAAGCACTGACCCGCGACAACACCGCTTTCAATCTGATCATTGCGTTCAATTACGGTGCGCGCGCGGAGATTGCGGATGCCGCGCGCAAGGCGGCGCAGGCTGTTCAGCGCGGAGAGCTTTCTCCGGAAGACATCGACGAGAGCCGGCTGGAAGATTTTCTCTACACCAACGGTATTCCCGATCCCGATCTTTTGGTGCGGACAAGCGGCGAGGCGCGGATTTCCAATTTCCTGCTGTGGCAGTGCGCCTATTCGGAATTCGTGTTCCTGCCGGTCTACTGGCCGGATTTCGACGAAAAAGCCCTGGACGATGCTTTGAACGAGTATGCCGCGCGCGACCGCAGATTCGGTGGCGTCGAGGCCCAAGCCTGACCGGGAAGGGAAGCCGTCCATGACCCATCCCGCGCCCGACAGCGGTCCGGACCAGCCCGAAGCGCGGCAAAGCCGGGCCTATGATCTGCGGGCACGGCTTGTTTCGGCGGTGATACTTGTTCCGCTGGCGCTGCTTTGTCTCGTGCTTGGGCAGGCTCCGTACGCGCTGCTTGTTGCGGTTGCCGCTGTGCTGGTTCTTCGCGAGTGGGTCCGCATGGTCAATGCCACGCAATCGGTTGCTGCGGTGGCGGTGGGCTGGGTTGCGGTTCTTGTGGCAATGGCGACGATCTTTTTCGGGCAGACGGGCATAGCGTTCGGCATTCTGGCGGCGGGCGCAATCTGCGTTGCAGCCATTGCGCCTCTGCACAGGGTCTGGGCCGCGGCGGGCGTGTTCTATGCCGGGCTGCCGGCTGTTGCCCTTGTGCATCTGCGCGGACTGGAACACGGCCTCTGGGCGGTTGTTTTTCTGCTCGTGGTGGTCTGGGCCACCGATGTCGCGGCCTATGGTGGCGGACGGACCATCGGCGGTCCCAAGCTTTGGCCCTCCGTGTCTCCGAAGAAGACCTGGGCGGGTTTCATCAGCGGCCTTGCCGGGGCGGGGTTAGGCGGGATTCTGATTGCATGGCTGGCCGGGCCTGAAGCGCGTTATGGCGCGGGCTGGGGCGTGATTGCGCTTCTTGCGGTTGTCATTTCCTTTGCCGGTCAGATGGGCGACCTGTTTGAGTCTTTCATGAAACGGCACTATGGCGTGAAGGATTCCGGTACACTGATACCCGGGCATGGCGGGGCCATGGACCGTCTCGACAGCGTTATCACGGCCGCAAGCGTTGCCGCGCTTATCGCGATAGCCTTTGGCCTGCCGCGTGTCTTGGAACCCTTTTACTGGTCCTCATCGCAATGACGCATCGCCGCATCACGATACTTGGCGCCACAGGGTCCGTCGGCAGCAGCACGCTGGATCTGATTAGCGGCCATGAAGACCGCTTCAGCATCGACACGCTGACAGCGTATCGCAATGTCGCGGAACTGGCTCGCCTTGCAAGGCGATACCGCGCGCGTCATGCCGTGATCGGACAAGCTTCGCTTAAAAGCGAACTGGAGGCCGCGCTGGCGGGAAGCGGAATCTCGGTGGCCGCGGGACCCGAAGCCTTGTGCGAAGCCGCGATGTATCCGGTCGACGTTGTCATGGCTGCCATCGTCGGTGTTGCCGGACTGGCGCCAACGCTTGCCGCGGTGCGTTCCCAACCCGTTGTTGCCCTGGCCAACAAGGAAACGCTTGTTTGCGCCGGAGCATTTTTCATGAGCGAGGTTGCGCGCAACGGCACATTGCTTGTCCCGGTCGATTCCGAACACAGCGCGCTATTGCAGGCTCTCGGCGGTCCCGCGTTCATGCTGAACCCGGATTTTTCCACCGTCGAAGAACTTGTGATCACGGGATCTGGCGGACCGTTCCGCACCATGAAGGCCGGCGATTTGCAACGCGTCACGCCACAGCAGGCAGTGGCGCATCCGGTGTGGTCGATGGGAGCGAAGATATCCGTCGATTCCGCGACGCTGATGAATAAGACACTGGAAATAATTGAAGCAAAACACCTTTTTTCAATCGACGAAAAATGTTTGAACATTCTCATCCATCCGCAGTCCATCGTTCATGGCCTGGTGCGGTTCAAGGATGGCTCGGTTGTGGCGCAGATGGCGCAACCGGATATGCGTGTGCCCATTTCCGTTGCGCTGGCCTGGCCGGACCGCATTGCAACACCTGCGGCCGCACTTGATCTCGCCAAGCTTGCCTCGCTGACTTTCGAGGCGCCCGACGAGGATCGCTTTCCGGCCTTGCGGCTTGCGCGCGAACTGCTGTCAGCGCCTGGCGGCGGCGCTGCAATTGCCAATGCCGCCAATGAATTTGCCGTCGATGCGTTTCTGAACGGGCGGATTGCCTTTACCGATATCGTGCGTATTTGCGAGGAGACGCTGCTCAAGGCCGACGGATTTTCCAGACCCGCGCCGGCCAGCCTGGAGGAGGCGCTGTCGCTTGATGACGAAGCCCGCGGGATCGCCTCTGAACTGGCAAATGCGTCCCGGCCGGAAATTCATTCCCTTGGCCGCGCGAATACAGCCTGAATCCGGCCATACGCCGCAGATTGTCGGCAGGTAACCACGTTTGCCGAATAGCTTTCTTCGCAGCGGTAAAAATGCGCCATACAAGGGGCTATCTGATAGTTTCCGGTGGCAATGCGAAACGGCTTGACGATATTGACGTCTTCCGGTGTCTTGGCCTGAAAAATGCCATTTATCCGGCTAGATTTGCGCAGAGCGGCAGCGAACCCGAAGCCGATTCCCGTTCCCCGGGCTTAACGCCCGCGATTTGAAGGCAGGACCAGACAGCGTGTTTGACATGATTTCCGGATTTGGCGGGAGTGCCCTTGGGTACATCCTGCCGTTTCTGTTCGTTCTCACCATCGTGGTGTTCTTTCACGAACTGGGCCACTTCATGGTTGCGCGCTGGTGCGGCGTGAAGGTCGATGCGTTTTCGATCGGGTTCGGGCCGGAGCTCTTCGGCTGGAACGACAAGCACGACACCCGCTGGCGCGTGGCGGCCATCCCCCTTGGCGGGTATGTGCGGTTTCATGGCGACGAGAACGCGGCGAGCGCCGTGGACCGCGAAGCCGTGGCCGATATGCCGGAAGAGCAGCGCAAGGTCAGCTTTCATTACAAACCGCTATGGCAGCGCGCGGCCATCGTTGCCGCAGGACCGTTTGCCAACTTCATTCTCGCCATCGTGATTTTCGCCGGCACCTTCGCGTTCGTTGGCCAGTACATCACGCCGGCGCGGGTCGATACGGTTCAGGAAGGCAGCGCGGCGGAGCGCGCCGGCATTGTGTCTGGCGATACGATCGTTTCAATCGACGGTAAAAAGATCGAATCCTTCAATGACCTGCAGCGAATCGTCTCGGCAAGCGCGGGAATCGCGCTGGAAATCGTTCTCGAGCGCGGCGGCGATACGGTTTCGGTGACCGCGATTCCGGATTTGCGAGAAGTTGAAGACCGCTTCGGTAACAAGCACAATGTCGGACTGCTTGGCGTGGCGAGCAAGGCCGAGGCCGATGACGTTCAACTGGTGACCTATTCTCCTCCGCAGGCCATCTGGCGCGGGGTCAAGGAAACCTGGTTCGTTATCGAGCGTACATTGTCGTTTATCGGCGGCGTTTTTTCAGGCCGTGACGATGCCTCCCAGCTTGGCGGGCCGATCAGGATCGCGCAGATTTCCGGCGATGTCGCGCAAATCGGTTTTGCCGCGCTGGTCAATCTGACGGCGATTCTTTCCGTGAGTATCGGGCTTTTGAACCTGTTTCCGGTGCCGATGCTTGATGGCGGACATCTGATGTTCTACGCCGTCGAAGCAGTGCGGGGACGGCCTTTGAGCCCGCGCATGGAAGACCTGAGTTACCGCATCGGTCTTGCACTGGTGCTGATGCTGATGCTGTTTGCGACATGGAATGACATCACGAATCTTAACCTGTTGGGATAACTTGTGATTGATTTGCCGTTGCCCGTTTGCAACGGGTGCCAATGATCGGCAGATAGTTGCTCGAAGAAGGTTTGCGTGGAGACGGATTCCGGCTACAAACCTTCCCGGGTACAAGTGACTCGGCGGATGATTTCGCCAGTATGTGTTTCAAGCCTCGTCGCTTGATGAACAGGCGACGGGAAAAAGGGGCCAGACGACGGGGATTTGACGGGACGGGGGTTCCACGCGGTTCACAGGCCGGATCGAGGCCGGTAACGGGCGTAGAACATGTGCCAGCTTCAAATTTCCACGTTTTGCCGGTTTTGCTCCGATCCTGCCGTGACAGGTTCACGCTGGACGGTCAGACCGGATGGGCTTCGGCGGCTGGTTTGTTGACGGTACATGTGCGCTCCCGGCGGGCTGCGCGTCTAAAGAGAAGGTCAGATGATCGAAGAGATCGAAAACCCGAAAGTGACGTCTGGCGGTGAAGCAACCGCTCGGTTCGAGGTCAGAAGCGGGATGGCGGCCATGCGCGGCGTGATGTCACGCGCCATGGCGCTTTTCATGCTGGTTGCCGCCGTGATGGCCGGCGGGCTCACCATCGCGCCGGCAACGGCTTCCGCGCAGGTGATCTCGGCGGTTGTCGTGGAAGGTAACCGTCGCGTCGACGATGAGACGGTCCGCTCATATGTGACACTGTCAGCTGGACAGCGCTACAGCGAGTACGCGGCGAGCGAATCGGTCAAGCTTCTGTTCCAGACCGGCCTCTTTGAGGACGTGACCATCGGCATGCGCAGCACGCGGCTTGTGGTGACCGTTGTCGAGGCCGCTCTTATCAACCGCGTTGTTTTCGAGGGCAACAAGCGTCTTGAGGACGCGGTGCTCGCCGCCGAGGTCGAATCGCAGCCGCGCGGCATGCTGACCCGCGCCAAGGTACAGCGCGACACCCAGCGTATCCTTCAGCTTTATCGCCGTATCGGCCGGTTTGGCGCGCGTGTTGAGCCCAAGATCATTGATTTGCCGGAAAACCGCGTCAATCTCGTCTTCGAGATCGATGAATCGGAAAAGACCGCGATTTCACGCATCAATTTCGTCGGAAACTATGCGTTTTCCGATCCGCAGCTGCGCGAGGTCGTTACCTCGCGCCAGCAGAACTGGCTGAGCTGGCTGCGCACGACGGATATCTATGATCCGCAGCGCCTGGAAGCCGATCAGGAGCTTCTGCGCCGTCACTATCTCAAGACCGGTTATGCCGACTTCCGCGTCATTTCGGCGGTTGCCGAACTCGACCGCGAGCGTAACGTGTTCTTTGTCACCTTCACGATCGAAGAGGGTGAGCGGTACAACTTCGGCGTCATCGATATCGAGTCCAACGTTCCCGATGTCGATCCGGAATCCCTGCGCGGTCTCATCAAGACCCGCGAAGGACGCATCTACAATGCCGAACTCGTGGAGAAGACCACGGAAGAGCTTACGATTGAGCTCGCGAAATCCGGCTATGCCTTTGCCCAGGTCCGTCCGCGCGGCGACCGTGATCCGGCTTCCCTGACTGTCGGCATTACCTATGTGGTCGACGAGGGCTCGCGCGCCTATGTCGAGCGGATCAACATTCGCGGCAATACCCGTACGCTTGATAGCGTGATCCGTCGCGAGTTCGATTTCGCCGAAGGCGACCCATACAACCGCGTTCTGGTTGACCGTGCGCGCAGGCGTCTGCTTGCTTTGGGGTATTTCCAGCAGGTCTCGATCACGAACGAGCCGGGTTCATCGCCGGACCGTGTTGTCGTCAATGTCGATGTTGTCGAACAGCCGACGGGCGAGTTCTCGGTTGGCGCCGGTTACTCCTCGACATCCGGCTTCCTTGCCAATCTTTCCATCGGCGAGCGCAACTTCCTGGGCCGGGGTCAGAAGGTTAAATTCGCCGTTGGACTTGGTGAGAACAGCCAGACATTCGAATTTGGTTTTACGGAACCCTATTTCATGGGCCGCCGTGTCAGCGCCGGTTTTGATGTGTATTCGAAAGAATACAAGAAGTCGGATAATTTCGCCTATGACCGCTCCGAAGCGGGCGGCAATATCCGTTTCGGGCTTCCGCTGAACGAGGATTTGCGTTTGAACCTGACCTATCAGTTGTTCCAGCGCGAGATTTCGAACGTCAACACGGCAACAGCGTCGTCGGCTATCATCGCTTCTCAAGGGACGTATCTGTATTCGATCGGCGGATACGAGTTCGTTTACTCGACCCTCGACAATTTCCAACGTCCTCGGAACGGTGTGATTGCCAAGTTCGGTCAGGATGTCGCCGGTCTGGGTGGCGATCGCCACTTCGTGAAGACGGAAGCCTCGATCACGCATTTCCATGAAGTCCGTCCGCGTCTCGTTACGATGCTGCAGCTCAAGGGCCGTTACACGACCGGGTGGAACGGGGATGACGTTCTTCCCCAGGATGCCGGCTTCACCACAATTCGCGGGTTCCAGTCTATCGGACCACGTGACGGAACTACGGATGATCCGCTGGGTGGGAACCTCTTTGTTTCCGCGACGGCCGAGTTGCAGTTCCCGCTGCCTGTTCTTCCCGCGGATCTCGGATTTTCCGGTGCCGTCTTCGCGGAAGCCGCGATCCTCTCGGACTCCGATGCGGACAAGTTCGGTGTGGCAAACATGCTGGATGACTCTTCCGTCCGCTCATCGGCCGGCTTCAGCATCTTGTGGGATTCGCCCTTCGGTCTGCTGCGCGGTGATGTCGGCTTCCCGATTACCAAGGAAAGTTACGACGACACCCAGATCTTCAAGTTCGGCGCCGGTTCGCGCTTCTAGGCAGCGGCTCCAACGTGATATCGCGGCCCGCCAGCAACTGGCGGGCCGTTTCTTTTTCCGCCCTGGTTGCATGAGGCCGGAGCAATGCTTTCAACCGGTGCGAAACCGGGATAGAAAGCGAACCGTATGATGCGGGTTTCACGCGACCCGGATATGGGCCGCTGACCCCATCGCCGCTTGAAAATCCATCTGCCAGTCATAAGAGTTCTTCGTTCAATGCCCTTCTTCAAAAGCACCGGCCCTTACAGGCTTGAACAGCTTGCCGAAAAGGCCGGGGCGGAAATCATGCGTGGCGACGCTGCTGCCACGATCAACGATATTTCAAGCCTCGGCGACGCAGCTGCGGGTGATATCACTTTCTATTCCAATGCCGCCTACCGCGATGAACTAGAACATGCCGCGGCCACGGCGATCATTACGCGGCAGGGACTGATCGAACACGTGCCGGAAGGTCCGGCGATCATGGTCTGCAAGGACCCTGCCGGCGCTTTCGAAGCAATCGTGCGCTTGTTTTATCCGGATGCCGGCACACCTCGCGGCATTTTCATGAACGAGGGGGTATCACCTGCGGCGCATGTTCACGAGAGTGCTGAAATCGAGGACAACGTCCGCATTGAACCGGGTGCCGTTATTGGCGCCAACGCGCAGATCGGAAGCGGCACGCACATCATGCCGGGAGCGGTGATCGGTGCCGATGTCCGTATCGGTCGCGGCTGCAGCATCGGTGCCAATGCAAGCGTTGTTCACGCATTTGTCGGAGACAGGGTCATTTTGCATCCGGGTGTGCGTATCGGACAGGACGGTTTCGGGTATTCGGCCGGTGCGGCGGGTCTGACAAAGACTTTTCAGGTCGGCAGGGTCGTCATACAGAACGATGTCGAGATCGGCGCGAACACCTGCATTGATCGCGGGGCTGTGCGCGATACGGTCATAGGCGAGGGCACCAAGATCGATAACCTTGTACAGATCGCTCATAACGTGCTCATCGGGCGTCATTGCGTCCTTGCCGGCAACGTGGCACTTGCGGGTAGCGTAACGGTAGGTGACGGGGTCATGATCGGCGGTATGGCGTCGGTCAACAATCACGTCCGCATTTCCAGCGGCGCCAGGGTCATGGCCAAGAGCGCGGTTCAGAACAACCTCGATGCCCCCGGCGATTATGGCGGGGTTCCGGCGCGCCCGGCGCGCGAATGGATGCGCGAAATGTTTGCGCTTCAGCGCATGGCGCGCGAACGTATCAACGCCGAAAAGGGCGACAAGAAAAAACCTTCAACGGAGGACAGGGGATGAGCGAGGGAGAAAAGTCGCCGGTGACAGTGGAGGCGGCTGACATTCAGAAAATCCTGACGATGCTGCCGCATCGCTATCCGTTCCTCCTGATCGACCGGATTATCGAGATCAACGACGATTACTCCGGTATAGGCATGAAGAATGTTACGGCGAATGAGCCTCATTTCATGGGGCACTTTCCGGAGCAGCCCATCATGCCCGGCGTTCTGATCGTTGAAGGCATGGCACAGGCTGCCGGTACGATTGCATTGATCAAGGAAGCCTCCGACGTTGCAAAGCGCGTCTACTTCATGAGCATCAACGAAGCGAAATTCCGCAGGCCTGTCGTGCCGGGAGACACGCTTTATTACCACCTGCGGCTTCTGCAGCGGCGGCGTCAGGTTTGGCGGTTTGCCGGGGAGGCGCTCGTCAATGGCGAGAAGGTTGCCGAGGCCGAGATGACAGCAATGATTACGGAAGCCATCTGAGCTGCAGGGAAAGACTCAAGGTCCATGACTATTATTCACAAGACAGCGTGCGTTGATTCTTCCGCGAAGATCGGTGACGGGGTCGAGATCGGCCCTTTCTGTGTTGTCGGTCCGGATGTCAGCCTTGGCGACAACGTCAAGCTTCATTCGCATGTCGTCATCGAGTGCAACACGAGCCTCGGCAAGAATTGCCAGGTCTATCCGTTCGCGGCTATCGGCGGCGCACCGCAGCATCTTGGCTACAAGGGCGACCCGACGCGGCTGGAAATCGGCGAAAACACCATCATCCGTGAGAGCGTCACCATGAGCCGGGGGATGCCCAATGCCGGCGGTCTGACCCGGGTCGGGTCGAACGGCTATTTCATGGCTTATTCGCATGTGGCGCATGATTGCGTGATTGGCAACAACGTGATTTTTGCCAACAGCGCCACGCTTGGCGGACACTGCCATGTCGGTGACGGTGTCATCATCAGCGGCCTTGCCGCCGTACACCAGTTCTGCCGGATTGGTACCGGAGCCTTCATCGGCGGCGTGACCGGCGTTGCGAACGATGTCATTCCGTTCGGCTCGGTTCTGGGTGACCGGGCGGAACTCGGCGGGCTCAACATTGTTGGCCTCAAGCGCCGCGGTTATGACCGCAAGACGATCCACGAAGTCCGTAACGCCTACAAGATGATCTTCTCCGGCTCCGGCACGCTTCAGGACCGCGCGCAGGCCGCGGAAGCGGAGTATGCCGACAATCCGCTGGTCATGCTGATCGTGGATTTCCTCAAGTCGGGTTCCGGTCGCGCATTTTGCACGCCCAGGGATTCAGCGCGTGTGTGAACACCGGATACGGATCGCGGGATGAGTTCCGCTCACGTCCATTCCGGCGGGCGTATCGCGCTTGTGGCGGGCGAGGGGGAGATGCCCTGCCATCTTGTGCGGGCGGGCCGCGCGGGCGGCGTTGATCTGGTCGTCTATGGCATCAAGGGCCTGTGCTCGGACTCTCTTGAGGCCGACCATGTCTTTGGTCTGGGCGAACTGGGCCGGATCAAGCGCCAATTGGCGGCGGATGGCGTTGAGCGGATTGCCTTTTCGGGGCGGTTCTACCGGCCTGATTATGGCGCTATTGAATGGGATTCCGGCGCGGTCGCGGTGCTGCCGGCTATCCTGAAGACCCGGCTGGGCGGCGATGACAGTGCCTTGCGCACGATACGCGGCGTTGCCGCGTCGTGGGGGCTCGATGTGGCTGGCCCGCCCGATATCGCTCCGGAGCTTGTCGCTCCTGCTGGCCCCTTGTCCACGAAGCGCCCGGGGCGTGCGCAGATGCGCGACATTGAAACCGGAATGCAAGCCATAGCCGGGCTTGGAAAATACGATATCGGCCAGGCGCTTGTGGTGCATGATCAGCGGATCGTTGCTGTCGAGGCCGCGGAAGGAACCGATCAGATGATCGCGCGGATTGCCATATTGCGCGAACAGGGAAGGCTGCGGGCAAAGCCTCCGAGTGGGGTTCTCGTGAAGGCCGCAAAGCCGGATCAGGAGCTATATATCGACATGCCCGTTGTGGGGGCGGATACTGTGCGCGCCGCCGCAAAGGCGGGGCTTGCGGGAATTGCCTTTGGCGCGGGCGAAGTCCTGGTTGCGACACCTGAAGACGTTCGCGCGGAGGCAGGCCGTCTCGGCTTGTTTGTGATTGGTGTGAAACCGGGAGCGGCCTGACCATGGCGGGCGAGACGCTCAAGCTGTTCGTGATCGCGGGCGAGGAATCCGGTGACCGGCTTGCCACCGATCTTGTTGCCGAAATGAGCCGCCGTTATGCGCATGTCGAGATCGCCGGCATTGGTGGTGACGGGTTGAAATCGTTCGGTCTCGATCCGCTTTTCCCGATGGACGAAATCTCGCTGATGGGCCTGACTTCTGTTGTCGTGCGCCTGCCCAACTTGCTCAAGCGCATCGCCCAAGCCAGTGCTGCCGCCATTTCATTCAGACCCGATGCCGTCATTCTTGTCGATGCCCCCGATTTCAATCTGCGGGTCGCAAAGCGGATACGTGCGCGTGATCCTTCAATCCCGATCATAAAATGGGTGTCGCCTTCGGTCTGGGCCTGGCGTCCGGGGCGGGCCAAGGCGATGGTTCCCCATGTCGACCATATCCTCGCGCTGCTGCCGTTCGAGCCGGAGGTGCATAAGCGGCTTGGCGGACCGCCCTGTACATATACCGGCCATCCACTGCTTTCGCGACTGAAAGACCTGCGGCCGCAACCGGGCGAGCGCGTGGAGCTTGCAGATGCCGATCCGCCCAGTCTCCTGGTTCTGCCCGGCAGCCGGCGCGGCGAGTTGAAACTGCACGTCAAGGTCTTCGGCGAAGCCCTGAGCCATGCGGCGCAGCACGGCGCGAAATTCACCGTTACGGTTCCCACCCTTGAGCGGATACGCGACAGTGTTGAACAGGCAACGCGCGACTGGCCGTTTCCTGTCGAGATCGTCTCGGGGGAGGCGGAGCGCTATGCGGCTTACCGCAAAGCCCACGCGGCTCTTGCCGCGTCGGGTACGGTGACGCTGGAACTGGCGCTTGCCGGTGTTCCCATGGCCGTCGGCTACGGGCTCGATGCGGTTTCGTTGCAGCTTACGCGCTTTATTCGAATTTGGTCGGTGATCCTGCCCAATCTCATTCTCGGCAGGCCGGCGATCCGCGAATATCTCGGATTGATGTTCATTCCCGACGCTCTTGGCGCTGGTATCGCCCAACTGCTTCGGGATACACCGGAGCGTCGTGCCATGATCGAAAGCCTGAAGGAACTCGATGCGTGCATGGATACCGGCGACCGCAGCCCGGCGGAGATAGCCGCCGACACGGTCGTTGAAACGATCGCCGGAAAACGCCGCCGGGCGCTTCCAGCCGGTTAGGCAGTTCTTTCCAGCAAAAAACCCGCCGGAGATACCGGCGGGCTTTCGTGATCTCCGACGCGATGGCTACGCGCTACTTGCGCGACGACATCGGCACGTAATCGCGGCGCGTGGCGCCGGTGTACAACTGGCGCGGCCGGCCGATCTTCTGCTTGGGGTCCTCGATCATTTCCTTCCACTGGCCGATCCAGCCGACGGTACGGGCCAGCGCGAACAGCACCGTGAACATGGTGGTCGGGAAGCCAAGCGCTTTCAGCGTGATGCCGGAAT
>JAGRLC010000128.1:466-5494 GCA_020441995.1 Rhodobiaceae bacterium | reverse complement strand
TGAAGCCGATCGGCGGCGTGATCTGCGCCATCTCCACCACCAGCACGAGGAAGATACCGAACCAGATCAGGTCAAGGCCGGCCTGCTCCACCATAGGCATGATGACCGAGGTCGTCAGCACGACCATCGAGATGCCATCGAGGAAGCAGCCCATAATGACGAAGAACACCGTCAGCGCACACAGAAGCTGCCAGCGCGCGAGTTCGAAGGTTCCGATCCACTGCGCGATTGAGCGGGGCAGACCTGTATATCCCATGGCCGTCGTCAGGAAGGCCGCGCCGGCAAGGATGAACGCGATCATACAGCTTGTCCGTGTCGCCCCGAGCAAACCGTCGGCGAAGCTTTTCCGGGTCAGGCTGCCCTGCAGCCAGGACAGCAGCAGCGACAGGCCGACGCCCACCACGGCAGCCTCGGTCGCCGAAGCAAGCCCGCCATAGATCGAACCTATGACGCCGATGATCAGGAGAAGCACCGGCAGCAGACGCCATGTCGCCGTCATCCGCTGAGCGAAGCTTTCGCCGGCATCGTCCCTGTCGGGCACGAGACGGGGATCGATGACCGACCTCACCATGATCAGCCCCATGAACATCACCGACAGCATGATGCCCGGTACGACGCCGGCGATGAACAGATGCGCGATCGACTGCTCCGTCGCCGCGGCATAAACAATCAGAATGATGGAAGGCGGAATGAGAAGCCCGAGCGTACCGGCGCCTGCCAGCGTTCCCACCGCAAGCCGCTCGTCATAACCGCGCTTGGCAAGTTCGGGCAGCGATATGCGCCCCACCGTGGCGCAGGTTGCCGCCGACGAACCCGAAACGGCGGCAAATACCGTACAGCCGGCGACATTGATGTGCAGCATGCGGCCCGGCAGCCACTTCAGCCATGGCGCCAGTCCACCGAACAGATCTTCCGACAGCCGGCTGCGGTACAGGATCTCGCCCATCCAGATGAACATCGGCAGCGCGGTCAGGTCCCACGAGACCGACGACTGCCACATCGAGATAGCCATCACATATCCCGCCGGCACGGACACCTTGGCGGCCATCGCGGCGAATCCGACAGCACCGAGCGTGATTGCGATCCACACGCCGCCCGCCAACAGCGCGAACAGCACGGCAAAGAGCATCAGGGAAAGGGCGGCAAGGCTCATCGCCTGGTCTCCATGTGGATGGGGTTCAGGCTCATTCGTTCGCCAGGGAAACTTCAGATTCCCTGCCGCTGAAGCTGGTCTTGCCGTGCTTCAGGGTGAAGGCGAATTCATGCGCAACCGCAAGCGCCAGGATCACCGCCCCCGCGGCCATCGTGGCCTGCGGCAGCCAGAGCGGAATGGCGTAGACTCCGACGGAAACGTCGCCGTGCTGCCAGGATTTGAGGACCAGCCGCAGGGTGTAGAAACTCATGAAGCAGGCGAAAGCGAATGCGACTGTCAGCGCCGCCAGTTCCAATGCATGGCGCAACGGCCCTCTCAGTGTTTGCAGCAGCATCGTCACCCGGATATGCGAGCCGGCCTTGAAGGTGCCCGCGAGGGCCAGGAAGCTGGCCCCGGCCAGCAGGTAGCCGGCGATTTCCGCAAGCGACAGGATAACGAAATTGATCGGCTCGAGACCGATCAGCAGCAGGGTCTTGTCGGTCACCCGACCCAGCACCTGCGCCCCGACCAGGACCGCGATCGCGATCAGATGAAGCGCCGCAAGCCAAAGCGATGCGGCAAACAGGCGCTCCAGAAATCTGTCCAGCACAGCCATGTCATCCCCCACGGTACCCGGCATCACGCCGGCACCGTCCCATGGTAACCGGGCCGGGGAAATCCCGGCCCGGAAAGGATCGTATCCCGGATCAGTTGCCGTAGGCGGACAGGAGTTCCTTGCCGGTGTCGCCGGCGGATTCGGCCCACTCCGACGCCAGCGTCTTGCCGATCTCCTTCAATCCCGCCTGCAACTCAGCGCTCGGCGGCTGGACGATGATGCCGGCATCCTTCAGCGCCTGGGTCTTCACTTCCTTTTCCTCGATGGAAGCTTTCCAGCCACGCTCTTCGGCAGCGGCAGCCGCATCGAGCACGGCCTTTTGCTGATCCTCGGGAAGACCATCGAAGACGCTCTTGCTGATGAAGACACCGTTGCGCGGCAGCCAGGCCTGGGTGTCGTAATAGTGGGTCAGATATTCCTCGGCCTTGGTGCGCACACCGGTCGAAGCCGAGGTCATCATCACGTCGACGCGGCCGGTGGCGAATGCCGTCGGCAGGTCCGGAACCTCGATCTGGACGGGTGCGGCTCCGGCAAGCTCGGCGATCCGGCTGGTGGTGGAATTATAGGCACGGAACTTCAACCCGCGCATGTCGTCCACGCTGTTGATTTCCCGCTTGGCATAGATGCCCTGCGGCGGCCACGGCACGGAATAGAGCAGCATCAGCCCTTCGGCCTCGAATGCCTTTTCCAGAAACGGCTTCTGCGCCGCATAGAGCTTGCGCGCGTCATCGTAGCTGGTGGCAAGGAACGGGATGCTGTCGAACCCGTAGACCGGATTGTCGTTGGAATAACGCGACAGCAGCGCCTCCCCGATCGGCGCAAGGCCGTCGCGGACCGCGTTCTTGATTTCGGCATGCTTGAAAAGCGAGCCTGCGGAATGGACCGTGATCTTGATCGCGCCGTCCGTCGCGGCTTCGACATCCTTGGCGAACTGGGCAACAGTCTGCGTGTGGAAATTGCCGTCGGGATACGGCGTTGGCATATCCCAAGTGGTCTGCGCAACAGCAGCACCCATGGTAAAGGCGAACGCCGCGGCAACCGCGGCGGTGGTTACGAAATGTTTCATTGACCCCTCTCCAGATTGGGTGCCCGCAGGGCCATTCCCCGCAGGAACCAAGGGAAGTGTGTGGCATCGAAAATAATATGTCAACAAATCGTTGACGATTTAGAATCGTTTTGTTTTTCCTGACCGGAAATGCTATGCACATCGCAACGGGGAGACTGTCATGAGTGGCAAGTGGGATTTCTGGATCGACCGGGGCGGTACGTTCACCGACATTGTTGCGCGCGATCCGGACGGCGCGATCCATGCCGGCAAGCTCCTGTCGGAAAATCCCGACGCCTATGAGGACGCGGCCATCGAGGGTATCCGCCGCCTGATGAGCGTGAAGGACGGCGACCCGATCCCGTCCGGTTCCATAGGCGCGGTGAAGATGGGCACCACCGTTGCCACCAACGCGCTGCTGGAGCGCAAGGGCGACCGCACGCTGCTTGTGACGACGCGCGGCTTCCGCGACGCGCTGAAGATCGGCTATCAGGCCCGCCCGCACATCTTCGCAAAAGAAATCATCAAGCCGGACATGCTGTTCGAGCGCGTCCACGAGGTCGACGAGCGCGTACTGTCCGACGGTGTGATCGAAATCCCGCTCGATCTTGCGCAGGCCGAAGCCGGCATGCGCGAAGCTTACGATGCCGGCATCCGCGCCGTGGCCATCGTCTTCATGCACGCATATCGCTTCACAGATCACGAGAAGGCCGTTGCCGAGCTCGCCAGCAAGATCGGCTTCACGCAGGTCTCCGCCAGCCATGAAGTCTCGCCGCTGATGAAGCTCGTCGGGCGCGGCGACACCACCGTGGTCGACGCCTATCTCTCCCCCATCCTGCGCCGCTATGTCGAGCGCGTCGCCAGGGAACTCAACGCCGATGCGGACAGGCCAGAAGACCGCCCGCGCCTGATGTTCATGATGTCCTCGGGCGGGCTGACGGCGGCCGAGCTGTTCCAGGGCAAGGACGCGATCCTGTCCGGCCCGGCGGGCGGTGTCGTCGGCGCGGTGGAGACAGCCGAACTCGCCGGCTTCGACCGCATGATCGGCTTCGACATGGGCGGCACATCGACGGACGTATCGCACTATGACGGCGAATACGAGCGCGCCTTCGAGACCGAGGTCGCGGGCGTCAGAATGCGCGCGCCGATGATGCGTATCCACACTGTTGCCGCGGGCGGCGGCTCGATCCTGCATTTCGAGGACGGGCGTTACCGCGTCGGCCCGGATTCCGCCGGCGCCTATCCCGGTCCCGCCTGCTACCGCAACGGCGGCCCGCTCGCCGTCACCGACGCCAACGTGATGACCGGCAAGCTGCTGCCGGAGGAATTCCCGGCGATCTTCGGCCCGAACCAGAACCAGCTTCTCGATGCCGACGTGGTGCGCGAGAAATTCGCGGCGCTGGCGGACAGAATCGGCGACGGACGCAGCCCGGAAGCGGTGGCCGACGGCTTCCTGAAGATCGCCGTCGCCAATATGGCCAACGCGATCAAGAAGATCTCCGTCCAGCGCGGCTATGACGTGACGCGCTACGCGCTCAACTGCTTCGGCGGCGCCGGCGGCCAGCACGCCTGCATGGTCGCCGATGCGCTCGGCATGACGACAGTGCTGATCCACCCGCAGTCCGGCGTGCTGTCGGCCTATGGCATGGGGCTGGCCGATATCCGCGCCGTGCGCCAGAAATCCGTCGTGCAATCGCTCAACGAGGATCACCTGCCCGGCATCTCGAAGCTGGTCGCCGCGCTCGAAGGCGAGACCCGCGACGAACTGCTCGGACAGGGGCTCGGCAGGGACGAGATCGAAATCCACCCGCGCGCGCACCTGCGCTACGAGGGCACCGACACGCCGTTGCCGGTTCCCTTCGGCACCGTGGACGAAATGGTCGAAGCCTTCGAGGCGGCGCACAAAGGCCAGTTCGGATTCGTCTTCACCGGCAAGACCATCGTCGTCGAGGCCGTCGAGGTCGAGGCCGTCGGCGGCGGCGCCGACATCGCCGAACCGCGCCACGAGGAAACCGAGGCCGACGCCACCGCGTCCCGCAGCACCAGCCTCTTCTCCGAAGGCGCATGGCACGAGGCCGGCGTACACCACCGCGCCGGCCTGAAGCCCGGCCATGTCGTCGCCGGGCCCGCCCTCATCATCGAGCCGAACCAGACCATCGTCATCGAACCGGGCTGGCAGGCGAAAATAACCGGCCTCGACCATGTCGTGCTGGAACGCGTCGTCGCCATGAAGCG
>JAGRLC010000128.1:0-291 GCA_020441995.1 Rhodobiaceae bacterium | reverse complement strand
ACGCGCCGCACATGCCGGTGCACCTTGGCTCCATGGACCGCTCGGTCGCGACCGTCATCCGCCTCAACGAAGGCAGGATCGCGCCGGGTGACAGCTTCATGCTGAACGCCCCCTACAACGGCGGCACGCACCTGCCCGATATCACCGTCTGCACCCCCGTCTTCGACGACGACGAGAAAGAGATATTGTTCTGGGTCGCCTCGCGCGGCCACCATGCCGATGTCGGCGGCTCCGCGCCGGGCTCGATGACGCCGCTCGCCACCACGGTGGACGAGGAAGGCGTGCTGATCG
>JAGRLC010000127.1:2897-11289 GCA_020441995.1 Rhodobiaceae bacterium | reverse complement strand
GGTGAGATCGCACCGAAGGACTGCGTCATCGCCTCGTCCACCTCGGGGCTGATGATGACGGACATCCAGCGGGATTGCACGACGCCGCAGCGTACCGTCATCGGTCATCCCTTCAACCCGCCGTACCTGCTGCCGCTGGTCGAGATCGTCGGCGGGCGAAAGACGGCGCAGGAAGCAATCGCACGGGCTGAAACGCTCTATGCGTCCATCGGCATGAAGCCGGTGACGATCCGGAAAGAGATCGAGGCCTTCGTCGGCGACCGGCTGCTGGAAGCCGTATGGCGCGAGGCGCTGTGGCTGATCAAGGACGGCATCTGCACGGTCGAGGAACTCGACGACATCATGCGCTATTCCTTTGGTCTGCGCTGGGCGCAGATGGGCCTGTTTCAGGTCTACCGCATAGCCGGCGGCGAAGCCGGCATGCGCCACTTCATGGCGCAGTTCGGCCCGGCGTTGCAGTGGCCCTGGTCGAAGCTGACCGACGTGCCGGAATTCAACGACGCGCTGGTCGACCTGATCGCATCGCAGTCGGACGATCAGTCGGACACGTGGTCGATCCGGGAACTGGAGCGCATCCGCGACGACAACCTCGTTGCCATCATGGACGCTCTGGCCAAACAGAATGATGGCCAAGGCTGGGGCGCGGGGGAATTGCTGAAATCCTACCGGGAACGTCTCACCAACCGGGATGAGACATGAGCGATCATGTCAAAGGCGTGCTGCTGACCGCCGCCGGCGTGCTGGCGATCGTGCCCGACAGCATTCTGATCCGGCTGATCGACGCGCCGCATCTGACCATCGTGTTCTGGCGTGCGGCGCTGACGACGCTGACGCTGTTCATCGGACTAGGTTTCTATTATCGCGGGGCGCTTATTCCCAGACTCCGCAGCATGGGCCTCACGGGCCTTGCCTATGGGCTCCTCTCCTCAGCGGGTATCAGTTGCTTCGTACTGGCGGTGCAATTCACCACCATCGCCTCGGCAACGATGATCGTGGCGACGACGCCGGTCTTTGCGGCCCTTATCAGCCGTATCTTCTTAAGCGAGCGGCTAAGCCCGCGAACAATGATAACGATTGCCGCATGTCTGGTCGGCGTCGGGATCATCACCGGAGGCGGGCACCTTGGCGGAGGCGGGTTGCTCGGCGAGTTCTTTGCGCTGGGGACGGCCCTTGCGCTCGCCAGCTCCCTGACGGTGGCGCGCGCGGCCCGGCACATGTCGATGATCCCGGCGGCTGCCCTGGGTTATCTCTTCGCTTCGCTGATCACCCTGCCCTTCGCCGCGCCGTCGCAAATGCAAGCAGCCGATTTTGCCTATGCCGCGCTTCTCGGCTGCCTCTTCATACCCTTCGGCGTCAGCATGCTGACGCTGGGGCCCCGCTACATCAGTTCCGCGGAGGTCTCGTTGCTCCTGCTGCTGGAGGGAACGCTGGCTCCATTGCTTGCATGGTATGTGCTCGATGAAGTTCCCGGCGCGCGCACATTTGTGGGCGGCGCCATCATCATCGCCGCGATTGTCATATCGAACCTTGTGGCGCTCAGAAAGAGCAGGCCCGCAGCGCAAACCGCCGGCTCCTGAAAGCCTTGCCGGGCAAGGGAGAACTTAAGGTTATGTTTTCCAGTTTCGGCAGACATGCGCCATGCGCATGCGCATTTTAACAATCCATTCTTGAAGTTGTCGCATTTTGGTGCCATCTGGCGATTGTAAGGAAGCAAACGGAGAAAATCGCTCCGTGCACTCCGCGACCATTGAAGGACAGGAGGCAGGCCAATGAACCGCGACGATCTGATCCGCGAATACCGTATGCGTGGCGCGTCCTGGCCGGCGCTTGTCGGCGTTTATGCCATCATCGTCGGCACGATGGTCTTTTCGGCCATGGCGATTATCTGACGCCGCACTCTGGCCAAACCGGGATCACCGAAAATGAAAAGCCGAACATGAAAAAGGCCGGTTGATCCAACCGGCCTTGATCGCGTTCGCTTGTTCTATTCTTGTGGCCACCGCGTTTTCGCGCGATGACCTATCCCTTGTTGCTCGCGTCCGAGGCCTCGCCGACATTGTCGACACCGCGCTCTTCGAGCAGGGTCGTCAGCCAGTTCGGGTCCATCTCCGGAACCGAGGACAGCAGAAGGTCGGTATAGGGGTGATGCGGGGGCTTGAACATCTTGTCCTTCGGCCCCTGCTCGACCACCTCGCCCTGACGCATCACCACCACTTCATCGGCGATCGAGCGCACCGTGGCGAGATCGTGAGTGATGAACATATAGGACAGGTTCAGCTCCCGCTGCAGCCGGTCGAGCAGCTTCAGGATGCCCTCGGCCACAAGCTGATCAAGCGCGCTCGTCACCTCGTCGCAGATGATGAAGGTCGGCTCGGCGGCAAGCGCCCGGGCGATACCGATGCGCTGCTTCTGGCCGCCTGAAAGTTCGGGCGGATAGCGGTTGTAGTATTTCGACGGCTCAAGCTCGATCAGGTCGAGAAGTTCATCGACCCGGCTCTTGAGCTCGCCGCCCGAAAGGCCGCTGTAGAACTGCGCCGGACGGCCGATGATCTCGCTGATCTTCACCTTCGGATTCAGCGCCGTATCCGCCATCTGGTAGATCATCTGCGCCTGGCGCAGCTGATCCTTGGTGCGGTCCCTGTAGCTGGCGGGAAGTTCCTCGCCATTGAACAGGATCTTGCCCTTGGTCGGCGGAAGCAGACCGGTGATGCAACGCGCCGTGGTCGACTTGCCGGAGCCCGATTCGCCCACCACAGCAACCGTCATGCCGGCATAAATGTCGAAGGATACATCCTTGAGCACCTTCACATCGCCGTAGGCGGCATCGATGTCCTGCACCGAGACAACGGGAACAGCGCCCTTGGTCTTCGGCCGGTTCTTCTGCTTGCGCGTGAAGCTGCGCACCGCCCAAAGGCTCTTGGTGTAGTCCTCTTTCGGACTGTTCAGCATCTTCTCGGTCGGAGCTTCCTCAACCTCGTTGCCCTTCAGCAGCACCTTGATCGTGTCGGCCATCTGCGCCACGACCGCGAGGTCATGGGTGATGTAGATCGCGGCGGTGTTGAACTGGTCGACGATGTCGCGGATCGCGGCCAGCACCTCGATCTGGGTCGTCACGTCGAGGGCCGTTGTCGGCTCATCGAAAATGATGAGGTCCGGCCGGCATGCCATGGCCATGGCGGTCATCGCACGCTGCAACTGGCCACCCGACACCTGGTGGGGATAGCGGAAACCGATTTCTTCCGGATTTGGAAGACGCAGCCGCTCATAAAGCTGCATCGCGTCTTCCTGCGCCTCCACCCGCTTCTGGATGCGATAGTGCACCGGGGCTTCGGTGTGCTGATCAATGATCTTGTGCGCCGGATTGAACGACGCCGCCGCCGACTGCGCCACATAGGCGATGCGCGACCCGCGCAAAGCGCGAAGCGCGGATTCCGGCGTTGTCGTCAGTTCCATCCCGTCGAACTCGATCGAGCCGCCGGAGATGCGGCAGCCATCGCGGGCAAAGCCCATGGCCGCAAGACCGATGGTCGATTTACCTGCGCCGGATTCACCGATCAGGCCGAGCACTTCACCGCGGTGAAGGGTGAGATCGACGCCATGGACGATCTCGATCCACTTCTCGTCGGAATACCCCTCGATACGCAGATCCTTGATCTTGAGGAGGACGTCATCCTTTTTCTTAATTGCCATCTTACTGCTCCTTCAGTCCCGATGACCGGAACAGCATCCAGTCAACGACGAAGTTGACCGCAACCGTCAGCAAGGCGATCGCGCCTGCCGGGATAAGCGGCGTGATGTCACCGAACGAGATCAGCGTTGCGTTCTCGCGCACCATCGACCCCCAGTCCGCCGTGGGCGGCTGGATGCCGAGGCCAAGGAACGACAGGCCGGCGATCAGCAGGAACACGAAGCAGAACTCCAGACCGAATTCCGCAATCAGCGGCGCGGTGGAGTTCGGCAGGATTTCCCTGCGGATCAGGTACCAGGTGCCCTCGCCGCGAAGCCGTGCCGCCTCGATGTAGTCCATCACCACAACATTGCCGGCAACGGCGCGGGTCAGGCGGAACACACGCGGCGAATAGATGATCGCAACAACCAGGACGATCACCCACAGCGACGTTCCGAAGATCGACAGGATAAGCAGAGCGAAAATCAGCGAGGGAACCGACATGATGACGTCAGCGATACGCCCGAAAATCTGATCGAGCCAGCCGCCCTTTGTAGCGGCGAAAAGTCCCGCCAGAGCCCCCATGATGAAGGCCAGAGCCGTGGCCACCAGAGCCAGGCCAACGGAGTTCCGGGCGCCGTAGACGATACGGCTGAACATGTCGCGGCCGAGCTGGTCGGCCCCGAGCAGCATGCTCTCGTCCGGTGGCGCAAAGGCCGAGGAAATGACCTCTGCTTCACCGTGCGGCGCGATGACCGGCGCGAAGATGCCTGCAATCGCATAGGTGAAGATCACGAACATCCCGAAGGACGCGGTCAGCGGCGCTGTCTTGATCTCCTTGGCAATGCCTTCGGGCATGACCTGCACAAGGAACTCTCGGAACGCATAGGACGTGCCCGCGGCCAGGGCCAGTGCGCCAGCGCAGACCGTCACCGCGCGCAAGGCCGGAACACCGCCGACGATACCCATGATGAAGGACGCCAGCGTCAGCGAGAACAGCAAGAGGAAAACAGACCGCTTGCCATAGAAAGCCGCGATACACGATGCCCCGATGAGAAGGGCGTAATAGCCAATGACGAAAAAGCTCATGATACGCCCCCCTTACTTCGGATGCCGCAGACGCGGATTGGTCAGGATCGCACCGACATCGGCTGCCAGATTAAGCAGGATGAAGGTTGCGGCGAAGATCAGACAGCAGGCCTGCACGACCGGGAAATCGCGCTTGGACACCGCATCGACCAGCAACTGACCAATGCCTGGATAAACGAACACCACCTCGACCAGCACCACGCCGGTAATCAGATAGGCGAGGTTCAGCGCAACGACGTTGATGATCGGCGCCCAGGCATTCGGCAGCGCGTGGCGGACGATGACTTTCCAGGGCGGAGTGCCCTTGAGCCGCGCCATCTCGATATAGGGCGATGCCAGCAGGTTGATGATGGCGGCCCGCGTCATGCGCATCATGTGGGCCGTCACAACCAGCACCAGCGTCAGGGCCGGCAGGAAGGTCCGGTACAGCAGATCGATGAAGTCCATATCGCCGCGAAGGCTGGCGATTGCCGGGAACATGCTCGTCTTCACAGCCAGATAGAGGATCAGGATGTAGCCGAGGAAGAATTCCGGCGAAGAGATCGACGTCAGGGTCAGCACGTTGGCAACACGGTCGAAAATGGTGTTGCGGAGCAAGGCGACGATGACGCCGAGGACGATCGAGATCGGCACCGCGATGACGGCGGCATAGGCCGCAAGGAACAGCGTGTTCGCAAATCTTTGCGAAATCGCCGAACTGACCGGGTCGCCGGTGATGAGCGAAACGCCGAAATCGAACTGTACGGCGCCCGCGAGCCATTGAAGATAGCGTACTACCGCCGGCTGATTTAGACCCAGTTGCTCGCGCATGGCGGCGAGCGTTTCCGGTGTCGCGCTTTGTCCCAGAACTGCTTCGGCGATATCGCCGGGAAGCAGCTCAACGGCGAAAAAAATCAGGATGGAGATCACCAGCAGCGTGATCACTCCATACCCGAGACGTTTCGCCACGAGCGATAGAATGTCTCCCATTATCCCCTCCAGGTCGTTTGCCCCGGCACTACCGGATGCTGATGCCTGTTTACCGCCAGAACGGCCCATTCATTTGAAGCGATCTGGCGAAAGACAGGCAAGCCCCTCGCTACGGACTTGTATGATTGCCCGATACAGGCGGCATCCGGCGCCGGGAATGGCGCCGGATGCATATTGCGTTGCCTTGAGACGTCTTTAGCCTTCGAACCACCAGCGGCTGGCGGCACGAGCGCCGTCGCACTCCCAGCTGGCTGCGAGCTTCTCGGGCACGCCGATATTGGAGCGGTGCGCGTAGACGAAGTTGTTGAAGAACGGGATGATCGTCCCGCCGTCATCACGCGCCAGCATCGCCATCTCGCGATACATCTCCGCGCGCTTTGCATCGTCGAGTTCGGACTTCGCCTGAAGGAGAAGTTCGTTGAAGCGCGGGTTCTTCCAATGCGACTCGTTCCACGCCGCATCGTCCTTGTAGGCGAGCGTGTACATGACGTCGGGTGTCGGGCGCGCGCCCCAGGAGACGAGGCAGAACGGCTTCTTGAGCCAGACGTCGGAATAGTAACCGTCATTGGGCTCGCGAACGACATTGACCTTGATGCCGGCCGCCTTGGCCTGCTCGGCATAAAGAACGGCCATGTCGACCGCACCCGCATAGACGCTGTCGGCTGTGCTGATGCTGACCTCAAGCCCTTCGGCACCGGCCTTCTTCAGCAGCGACTTCGCCTGGTCGGGATCGTACTCGCGCTGCGGGATATCGTCGGGCCAGTACGGCTGGGCCGGCGAATGGTGGAAGTCGTTGCCCTTGGTTGCGGCGCCAAACGCGATCTTCTCGATGATCTCGTCACGGTTCATCGCCAGCTTCAGCGCGTTGCGCACATCCACGTTGTCGAACGGCGCGGTGTCGCAGAACATCGGCATCGTGATCGCGCCGGCAGACGGCACATTGTCGATGATGATGTTGGGATCACGCTGCAGCAGGCCCATGGTCTTCAGATCGATGATCGAGACACTGTCGACATCGCCGGTGACCAGCGCGGTCTGGCGCGCGTTGGGGTCGTTCAGGATGATAATGCTGACTTCATCGAAATAGGCGCCTTCGCGATGCCAACCCTCGTGACGGCTCAGGCGGCAGTTGACGCCCCATTCCTGTGTCTCGATCTTGTAGGGGCCGGAACCATCGCCCGACTTCCACTCGATGGTGCCATCGTCGTTCGCCGGGCAGATTGCCATGTGGTAATCGGTCATCAGCCAGGGGAAGTCGGCATTACCGCGTCCAAGCGAAACGACAACCGCGTAGTCGCCATCCTTCTTGATGTCGGTGACATCCGTCAGCAGCGCCTTGGCCGCGGAGGTCGTTTTCTCACCGCGGTGATGGTTGAGCGATGCGATCACATCGTCAGCGGTGAGTTTCTTGCCGCTGTGGAAGCTTGCATTTTCGGTCAGCTTGAAGGTCCACACGGACGCATCGTCATTCGCCGACCACTCATCCGCGAGATCAGGCCCAAGCGATCCATCGCCATTGATCATCGTCAGATAACTGCGGTGCGTATGCGCGAGATAAATTTGCTGGCGCGAAACATATGTGCCCGGGTCATGGGTGTCGGACGTGTTGCCGTCATGCAGGCCCCAGCGGAACGTGCCGCCCTTTTTCGGGGCCGCCTTGGCGGACTTCACCCACAGACCGGATGCCGTGGTGCTCGCCACACCGGCAACAGCCGCGTAGTGCATAAAGCTGCGGCGGGATATCCCGCCCGTCCGGGCCGCTTCCGCGATCCGGTCCAGCAGGACTTGTTTGTCGTCTTTCATTTTAGCTCCTCCACTGGGTTTGTCGTGTTCGCTCTCATCGGCGGAACATCATTTTGCCCCGCGTCAATGATCCGACCGCGATACGAATTGTGATTGTCAAAATGCGACATTCACCTAGCAAAACACGAACTGGCAGCTTATTCCAGTGATGCGGGGGAGATTGTATATGTAACCCGATTGATGTTTTTCTAATTCAATTTATGCGGGCAATATAATCACAATGAACATTATTTCTCGGTATCTTTCGTGACTCTTGAATTTAAATTCTCCTTATCTTGGGAAAGAAAAATTTTATAACTTAATACAAAATCATGCGTGAATATATTGTTTTATAGAGAACTTAATTTGAACTTACATTTTAACAAATATAAGAATATCGATTTAAATCATTAAAAAATTAATACATGGATAATTATCAAACAAGGTAAATCTATTTTTTAACCTAAGGTTATAAAGCTTAAATCTCGGATTTATTCTGATTTTTGATTGTCAGTGAAAATGCTTATATTTTCGCGGCGGGTTATTTTCTGTCATACGTGCCCGGCTCGCCGAAAGAGCCAACCAAGATGACATCTCATCAGTGCGCGGCAGAATATGAAGGCTGGCTGGGGCGCCTGGATTCGAACCAGGGAATGACGGTACCAAAAACCGTTGCCTTACCACTTGGCTACGCCCCAATGCCGGGCCACGTATCTAGCCTCTTGCCTGATCCCTCGCAAGTGCTGTGAGGGATGAGAAAATCCTTGTCCGGAATGCCTTGCGGCGTGTGCGCACGATGGCTATAAGACCGACCGCACCGGCTCTCGTTGGCAGCCGGTCTTACCAGTTGTCGGAGTGTGGCGCAGCCTGGTAGCGCACCTCGTT
>JAGRLC010000127.1:0-2878 GCA_020441995.1 Rhodobiaceae bacterium | reverse complement strand
TCGAATCCTGCCACTCCGACCAATCTTTTCAATGAGATGGCCAGTGACGGCTTTTCACCCGCTACGCCGCGGCGTTGCTCTGCATCTGCACTCGCGGAGTCACCATCAGAATCAGGCCGCCAACCGAACCGGACGGCGTATGCCAGGGCAAGACGATTGAGCCGGAGTTGGTCGATGTCTTGCCTTCCGCGGCCGCGACCGAGTTGTCACGCATGATCGTTTCGCCGCGCAAGGCGCGCTGGTGCTCGACGCGCCACCTGGCCGGAATACCCGGAACGACCGCGTAATGCGACTTTCCGATGATCGATTTTTCGGGCGGAAGCCGGTGAAATTCGTACCAGGTCTTGCTGACTTCCAGATAGTGCATGTTGCGGTCGAGCATGGCCGTCGGCGCGGGCGAAAACCGGATGATGGAACGCAAGGCGGCGCCGCGGCTGTCCGCGATATCCCTGACTGCGCAAGTTTCCGTTATGTCTCGGAAAATGCCGAACAGAGATTCAACCTTGCCGGTCTCTGACAGTTCCACAGTAGCCGCGGCCTCGATCAGCCGCATATGGCCGTCCGGCCTGGTCACACGCGCGACATAGCGGAAACCGCTACGCTCGATGACCGCCTCTTTGATCAGTCTGGCGACTTGCTTGGCATCATAGGGATGGTAGAGCCGGATGGCGCGATCGAGCGGCAAGGTGCAGTTCTTGGGATCCAAACCGTGCAGACGGCAGGATGCAGGGGACCAGTGGCAGGTATATCCCGCCAGATCGATGCGCCACGTTCCGCAGTCGCTAATCCGCAGCACAAGCTGCATCAACGATCCGGCGTGGGCCTCAAGTGGCTCAACCTGCCCCCCCAAGTTCTTCAGGAGGGCTGCTTTGACATGCTGTTTCACAGCTCGTCCCGCCTACACTACTCAAACATGCAAGATCATCTCGCACATAGATTAAATTTCGATTTCTTCGACCACAGACACCATGAGACGTCCGCAGCCGGCTCAGGCCGCAGCCATCGCCTCGTTCGCTCCGGCGAGAACACGCATCAGAATGATACCGCCGATCGCTCCCGATGGCGTCCGCCATGGCAAAACCACCGAACCGGCCCGCATCTTCCAGCCAAGCCTTGATTCAAGCCTACGGCCGCGCTGTATGATCTGTCCAAGCAGCGCACGCTGGTGTTCCGTCCGCCACTGCGCGGGCGTATTCGGGAAAATCACGTAGTGCGACTTGCCAAGGATCGATTTTTCCGGCTGCAACCCATGGAACGTGTACCAGGTGCGGCTGACGCAAAGATATTTCAGGTTGCGGTCGAGCATCGCCATCGGAGCCGGCGAATGCTCGATGATGGTTGTCAGCATGGCGCCACGGCTGTCGGCCGCGTCGGTTGCCTTGTGCCGCTTTGTTACATCCCGGAAAGTTCCGACGAGAGCCGTAATGCTGCCCGTCTCGGACATTTCGGGCGCGGCAACCGCCTCAATCAGACGCACGGTGCCATCAGGCACCATCACACGCGCCGTATAGCTGAACCCGTGACGCCCAACGATGGCGTCCTTGATGATATTTGCAACGAGTTTGGCGTCATCGGGATGATAGAGCCGCACCGACCGCTCGAAGGACACCGTGTCCTCATCGGGGTCGATGCCGTGGAGCCTGCACGCTGCAGGCGACCAATGGCTTGAATAGCTGGCCATGTCGAACCGCCATGTGCCGCAGTCGAGACTGCGCAACATCAGTTGCATCAGCACGTCTGCATCGGCTTCCAGCGGCTCCACCGGCGCAACTGCGTTCTGCAGAAGCATCGACTTCACATGCCGTTTCAATTTTCTACCCTCGCTAACAAAACTCGAGGCGTAAAAATATGGCGGCTAAATCTTTAATTTTTACTTATTACAAAACTTCCGTATAGTTAGATTTGAAATCTTCGTATTAACAATTGTTAATTCTTGGGTTTATTACTTAATATGGCATTTAAATTTTACGCATTTAACGATTCAATTCATCATATTCAATGTAAATGACGGCAACTTGCAGCCGCCGTCACCTTTATACTTACGCCGCTCTGCGTCCGATACTCTTGACCGAACGCCCGGCGGCAACGAGCATTCCGCGCGCATCTTTGAGGCTTCCGGCAACCAGTTCCAGGCCGAGAAACCGCTCAGCCTCAACGGGACCGGGTAGCGAAAGACCTTCGGCAAAACGCCGCTCGAAGCCGAAGCGCGCGTAATACGGCGCATCGCCGACAAGCAGGATCGCACGGTGGCCGAGGCGCGCCGCCTCGCCGATGGCATAGGCCATCAGGCGGCCACCGATGCCCCGCCCCTGCAGGTCCGGATGCGCTGCAAGGGGGCCGAGCAAAAGCGCTTCGCCGGCGGTGCCAGCCGCGATGTTCCACAGCCTGACCGTGCCGGCGAGGCGCTCGCCTTCATAAGCAACGAAGGCAAGCCCGTCGGCAGGCAGACGGCCTTTGCGCAGCTTCTCGCTGGTCTTGCGGAACCGGCCCGGCCCGAAGGCGAGATCGAGCAACGCTTCTCGCGCGGGCGCGTCGCCGGGCTGCTCGGCACCGATCACGACCGGCGCCGGCAGCACATTGATGTGTGCCTGTTCCATTGTCAGATCACGTAGGCCTTGAGGGGCGGGAAGCCGTTGAACGCAACGGCGGCATAGGTGGTGGTATAGGCACCGGTTGCCTCGATGAAGATCTCGTCGCCCACCGTCAGCGAAAGCGGCAGGTTGTAGGGCTTCTTCTCGTAGAGCACATCGGCACTGTCGCAGGTCGGGCCGGCGACGACGCAAGGGCCGGTCTCCTCGCCATCACGCGGGGTGACGAAGGGATAGCGGATTGCCTCGTCCATGGTCTCGGCGAGACCGCCGAACTTGCCGATGTCGAG
>JAGRLC010000021.1:5717-13552 GCA_020441995.1 Rhodobiaceae bacterium | reverse complement strand
TCCGGCGCCATGTTGGCGATGGTCGCCTGGTCTTCGAGGCTCAGGTTGTTGAGGCCATTGCCGAAGAACTCGACGAATTTGCCGACAACGCCGCGCTCACGCAGCATTTCCACGATGCGCAGCACAAGATCGGTCGCAGTGACGCCTTCCTTGAGCTTGCCGGTCAGCCTGAAGCCGACGACTTCCGGGATCAGCATGGAGATCGGCTGGCCGAGCATGGCGGCCTCCGCCTCGATGCCGCCGACGCCCCAGCCAAGGACCGAGAGGCCGTTGACCATGGTGGTGTGGGAATCGGTGCCGACCAGCGTATCGGGATAAGCAACTGTGCGGCGGCCTTCCTTCTTCGTCCATACCGTCTGGGCGAGGTATTCCAGATTGACCTGATGGCAGATTCCGGTGCCGGGGGGCACGACGCGGAAATTGTCAAAGGCTTCCGAGCCCCAGCGCAGGAATTCGTAGCGCTCCTTGTTGCGTTCGTATTCGCGCTCGACGTTGGTCTTGAAGGCCATGCCGTTGCCGAAGGCGTCGACCATGACCGAGTGGTCGATGACGAGATCGACGGGGACCAGCGGATTGATCTTCTTGGGGCTGACGCCAAGCTTCTTGGTTGCGTCACGCATGGCGGCAAGATCGACCACGGCGGGAACGCCGGTGAAATCCTGCATCAGGACGCGCGCCGGGCGGAAAGCGATCTCGCGGTCCGAGGTGCGTGTTGTCAGCCAGGCGGCCATCGCGCGAATGTCGTCGGCGGTGACTGTACGGCCATCTTCGTTGCGCAGCAGATTTTCCAGCAGCACCTTGAGCGAGAAGGGAAGACGTGAAATGCCTTCCAGGCCGTTTTTCTCGGCGGCCGGCAGGCTGTAATAGGTGTATGTCTTGCCGGCAGCCTTGAGGGTTTTGCGGCATTTGAAAGTGTCGAGCGAAGTGGTCACGATGATCTGTCCCCAAAATCAGTGGTGTGAAACAACCAAAGGGGCGGCGAGCGGACTGCATCCGGAAAACCGGTTGCGCGACCGTACCGTCTTCCGGGCCGGTGCATTCTGCTATATGTCCGCGGCGGTGGCCGCTGGCATCCATCGTCCGATAATTATGGGCAAAGCGGACTCTGGCAAGCAGAAAGGCGGTGACTCGGTGGCGTCTCGGGCCTCCAACTTCGCGTCTTATAGTGAAATTCTCAAGCCCTAACCAGTGAGCCCATAGTCGTGTCTCCTCCACAAAAACCGGCCTTTTCGGGTCTAGAACTGATCGGTGATGGCCTGGCATGCGTGCGTGGCGGGCGGCGGGTGTTCCAGGGCCTGTCGTTCAGGGTCGCGGGCGCATCGGCGCTGGCACTGCGCGGGCCCAATGGCGTCGGCAAGTCCTCGCTGCTGCGATTGCTGGCAGGCCTGGTGCCCGTGGAGCGCGGCACGCTGACGCTTTCGGGCGGCAAGCCGGACACGCCGATTGCCGAGCAGGCGCATTACCTCGGCCATCTCGATGCGCTGAAACCCGGCCTGAGCGTCGAGGAAAACCTGACCTTCTGGGCGCAGTTCCTGAGCGGTGGGCCCGTCCGGCCGGAGCGCATCGATGCGGCGCTCGATGCCGTGGGCCTGATCGATCTTGCATCCCTGCCGGCGCGTTTTCTGTCCGCCGGACAGCGGCGGCGGCTGGCGCTGGCGCGTCTTGTCGCGGTGACGCGCCCGGTCTGGCTGCTCGACGAGCCGACCTCGGCGCTCGATACGGAAGGACAGGACCGGCTGTTCAGTCTCATCGCGGACCATCTCAAGGCGGGAGGCATCGCCCTGGCCGCGACTCATGTCGATCTGCCCTTCACGGTGGAAACGCTCAATCTCGCGCCTGCGGCCATGGAGTTGCGGGCATGAGCGCGCTGTCAGCCCTTTTTGCGCGTGAACTGAAGCTCGCGGTGCGTATCGGCGGCGGCGCGCTGATGGCGGTGGTGTTCTTTCTGATCGTCGTGACGCTGATGCCGTTCGCGGTCGGCCCCGACCTCAACCTGCTGGCGCGGGTCGGTCCGGCGATCCTGTGGGTCGGCGCGCTGCTGGCGAACCTGCTGGCGCTCGACCGGCTGTTCCAGGCCGATCAGGAGGACGGATCGCTCGATCTCATGGTGATGGCGCCGGTGCCGCTGGAACTTATCGTCACCGTCAAAGCGCTGGCCTACTGGGTAACGACGGGCCTGCCGCTTGCGATTGCCGCGCCCCTGTTCGGGATGATGCTCAACATGCCCTCCGAAGCGCTCGGCGCGGTTTGCCTGACACTTGCCGCGGGCACGCCGGGCCTGACCTTCATCGGCATCATCGGGGCGGCGCTGACGGTTGCGCTCAGGCGCGGCGGGCTGTTGCTGGCGATCCTCGTCATACCGCTGATGGTGCCGGTATTGATCTTCGGCATTCTTGCCACATCGGCGGCTGTCGTGGTGACCTCGCCGTTTATCCAGCCGTTCCTGATCCTCGTGGCGCTGTCGCTCGGTGCGATGGTGCTGGGACCGATTGCCGCCGCCGCGGCGCTGCGGTTCGGGCTGGAGTAAGTCTAGAATTGGCCTTGAAGCTGCGTCATTTTGCGTTTGCTCAATGGACTTCAACCGGCAACGCTGCATGTAGTAACAATCGCAGCCGGACAAGAACAAAAGGGAAGCGACCCCCGATATGGGCCTGATGGACCTTGCAAACCCGACGCGCTTCATGGCCGTCAGCCAGCGGATATTACCGTGGATGTGGGGGCTTGCCGTCGCGTTCCTTGCCGCCGGGCTCTACATGTCCTTTTTTCTTGCCCCGCAGGACTATCAGCAGGGCAACACCGTGCGGATCATGTTCATCCATGTGCCGGCGGCCTGGCTGGCCATGATGGGCTATTCGATCATCGCGCTGTCCTCGATCGGCACGCTTGTCTGGCGCCATCCGCTCGCCGATGTATCGGCGCGGGCCGCCGCCCCGATCGGCGCCGCCTTTACCTTCATCGCGCTGGTCACCGGTTCGCTGTGGGGCAAGCCGATGTGGGGCGCATGGTGGGTGTGGGACGCGCGGCTCACCTCGGTGCTGGTGCTGTTCCTGATGTATCTCGGGCTGATCGCGCTTTGGCGCGCCTTCGACGATCCCGCGCGCGGCGCGCGCATCGTCGCGGTGCTGGCGCTGGTCGGCGCCATCAACCTGCCGATCATCAAGTTCTCGGTTGAATGGTGGAACACGCTGCACCAGCCGGCCAGCGTTTTCCGCATGGGCGGACCGACGATCCACCCGGCGCTGCTTTGGCCGCTGATGGTGATGGCCTTCGGCGCGACGCTGCTGTTCCTGGCGATCCACCTTGCCGCCATGCGCAACGAGGTGTTGCGCCGGCGGGTGCGGGCGATGCAGATCACGGCTGCGCGCGGCGTGGCGACGGCGGGCGCCGAAGACGGGGAGCCGGAACTTGCTTGAGCAATTTGGAGAACACGCCGGCTTCATCGCCGCGGCCTACGTCATCACCTTCATCGTCATTGGCGGTCTCATCCTGTGGGTGCGGATCGACGGCAAGGCGCAGATGCGCGAACTCGAAGCCATGAAGCGGCGCGGCCTGCGCCGCCGCGCCGAGGCCAAGGACTGATCCCGTGAACCAGACACTGTACCGTGCGCTGATCATCGTCCCGCTGGTGATTTTCCTGAGCCTTGCCGGGCTGTTTTACTATCGGCTCGGCGCGGGCGACCCCTCCAAGGTTCCCTCCGCCCTGCTTGGCAAGGAGGCGCCGGAATTCAGTCTTGCCGCGCTTGAGGGCCTTGAAGGCGGCAGCGGCCCGATCCCCGGGTTTTCACGCGCCGACCTCAACGGCGCGGTCAGCGTCGTCAACGTATGGGCGTCCTGGTGCGTGCCCTGCCGCGAAGAGCATCCGTTTATCGAGAAGCTGAGCGAGGATACCCGCTTCAAGGTCTACGGGCTCAACTACAAGGACAAGGCGGAGAACGCCCGCCGCTTCCTCGGCCGTTATGGCAACCCGTATGACGCGGTCGGCGTGGACGAGAAGGGCCGTGTCGGGATCGATTGGGGCGTCTATGGCGTGCCGGAGACCTTCATCGTCGATCGTGAAGGCCGCATCGCCTACAAGCATATCGGGCCGATCAATCAGGCTTCCCTGGAGCAGATCATCCTGCCGAAGATCGAGGAAACGCTGGCTGCGAAGGCAGATCAGCCGAAAGCGGCCGACTGAAAGAGTTCGCATGGCGCTTGAGCCGCAGTTCACAAAATCGACCCCCGACGGGGACAACCGCAAGCGCCGGGTCTGCGACCATTGCGGCTTCGTGCAATACGACAATCCGCGCGTCATTGTCGGCTCGGTCGTACGCCACGAGGACAAGATTCTGCTGTGCCGGCGCGCGATCAATCCGCGCAAGGGCTTCTGGACGATTCCCGCCGGCTTCATGGAACTGGGCGAGACGCCGGACGCGGGCGCGCGGCGCGAGGCGCATGAAGAGGCTTGCGCGGTTATCGAAACCGGCGATCTGCTGGCGGTCTACACCATCGCGCATTTGAGCCAGGTGCAGATTTTCTACCGCGCTATCCTGACCGATCCGGCCATTGCGGCAGGCGAGGAAAGCCTCGAAGTCGGGCTGTTCGGCTGGGACGACATCCCGTGGGACGACATTGCCTTCCCCTCGGTGCGCTGGGCGCTGGAGCAGGACCGCGACGTGCATCTCGGCAAGGCGGCGGCACCGTTCGAGAACCCGCCCGGCGAAACCGGCGCGCTGTCGGAATAATGCCGCTCACTCGCCGGCAACGACCGCATCGACCTCGATTTCAACCAGCCATTCCGGATTCACGAACCGGTTGATCTGCATGATCGTGTCGACCGGCTTGGCCTCGCGGCAATAGCGCGCGCGCACGTCGATGACTTTCTTCCAGTCGTCGATGTCGATCAGGATGATGCGGGTCCGTACAACATCTGCCCAACCCGACCCGGCACGCTTGAGTGCATCATCGACGATTTCGAAGCAGCGTTCGGCCTGTTTTTCCGCATCGCCGACACCAACCGTCTTGCCGTTTGCGTCCACCGGCGCCGTTCCCCCGATGGCGATATAGGGTCCGACACGGACCGCTCGGGCAAAACCGACGATTTCCTCCATCGGATTGCCGTTGAGAACCAGATGCCTCTCCATGCGTTTCCACTCCTCCGCTCTGGAGGATAGTGAGCCTGGAAAAAGGAAAGCGCCAGTTCTATTCCGGCGACTGATCGTCCAGCGCGTGCCGCTTGATCAGCGGCAGTTGCGCCAGCGAGAAGACGAAGGTCAGCGGCATGATGCCGAAGACCTTGAAGTTGACCCATGTGTCCGTTGAAAAATTGCGCCAGACCAGCTCGTTGAGAACCGCCAGGACAACAAAGAAGATCATCCAGCGGACTGTCAGCTTGTGCCAGCCGTCGTCGTCGAGCGAGAAAACGGAGGCGAAGGCGATCTTCAGCAATGGCCGTTTGAACGCCAGTCCGCCGCCCAGGATCGAGGCGAAGCACAGATTGACGATGGTGGGTTTGAGCTTGATGAAGGTCTCGTCGTGCAGCCACAGGGTCAGCCCGCCGAAGATCAGCACGAAGACGCCGGTGATGAGCGGCATGACCGGCACTGTGCGCATGCGGATGTAGGAGGCTGCCAGCGCCACCGCCGTTGCCGCCATGAACAGGCCGGTTGCCCAGAAGATGCCGGCTTTCCAGTTGGCGATGAAAAAGACGACAAGGGGGCCGAGTTCGGTGATCAGCCGCAGGCCGCTGTCGGGATGTTCGCGCACGCCGGTGTTGCTCACGCCTCGACCTCCAGTGCGTCAGCACCCGCAATCGCGCGGGCGAATTCGTTCGCGTCGAAGGGCTGCAGATCGTCGATGCCCTCGCCGACGCCGATGGCGTGAACCGGCAGCTTGTGCTTGGCGGAGATGGCAACGAGGATGCCGCCGCGCGCGGTGCCGTCGAGCTTGGTCATGATCAGGCCGGTGACACCGGCAACCTTGCCGAAGATTTCCACCTGCTGCATGGCGTTCTGACCCGTCGTCGCATCGAGCGTCAGCAGGACCGTATGCGGCGCGGTTTCGTCCTTCTTCCTGATGACACGGATGATCTTTTCCAGCTCCGCCATCAGGTCGGCCTTGTTCTGTAGCCGCCCGGCTGTGTCGATCATCAGCACGTCGGCTTCTTCGCTTTTGGCCTTGTCGAGCGCATCGAAGGCAAGGCCGGCCGCGTCCGCGCCGATCTCGCGCGAAACGACCGGCGCACCGATGCGCCCGCCCCAGATTTTCAACTGCTCGACGGCAGCGGCGCGGAAGGTGTCTCCCGCTGCCAGCACCACCGACTTGCCCTCGTCGCGGAACTTGCCGGCGAGCTTGGCGATGGTCGTGGTCTTGCCGGTGCCGTTGACGCCGACAACAAGGATCACATGCGGCTTCCTTGCCGGATCGATCTCGAGCGGAACCGCGACAGGCTCCAGGGTGCGGGCGACTTCCTCGGCGAGGACGGCGCGCACTTCCGCGTCGCTGATTTCCTTGTCGTAGCGGCCTTTGGCGAGGCTTTCGGTAATACGCATCGCCGTCTCGACGCCAAGGTCGGCGGCGATCAGCACGTCCTCCAGATCCTCCAGCATCGCATCGTCGAGCTTGCGCTTGGCAACGATGGAAACGAGGCTTTCCTTCAGCGCCGATGACGAGCGCGACAGGCCGGAGGTGAGCCGCCCGAACCAGGATTTTTTCGGTTCCTCTGCGGCCTGCTCGGGTTCGGGAGCGGGCTCCGGTTCAGGCGTAACCGGTTCGATGGCTTCCGGCTCAGGCACAGGCTCAGCCGCGACCTCCGGCGTGGCGGCCTCCAGCGACGGCGGAAGCTCCGGCTCCGGTTCTTCGGTGGGCGCATTCTCTGCCGGCTCCGGCGATACAGGCGCTTCCGGCTCAGGTTCGGAGGACGGTTCCGGTGCGGCTTCAGCAATGGCCTCTTCGGCCACATCCGGCTTTTCCTCCCCGGGCTTTTCGGGCGCGGATTTGCCGCCGCCGAAAAGGCGTTTGAAGAACCCTTGCTTCTCGCTCATGCCGCGGCCCGCGTTTCTGCGATGAACATGCGGCCGTCATGGCCGGACAGGATCGCCGGCACGATTGCGCCGGGCAGGGCCGCATCGTCGGGCAGCCGCGCCTCGGTGAACTGCTCGGTGCGCCCGATGCCGGGACGCTCGACGAGGATTTGCGCCGCCGCGCCGACGCGCTGTTCCAGATGCGTCAGGAACGCGGCATCGCCGGCTTCGCGCAGACGCGCGGCGCGCTCCTTGACGATGCCGCGATCGAGCTGCGGCATGCGCGCGGCGGGCGTGCCTTCGCGCGGTGAAAACGGAAATACATGAAGATGCGTCAGGCCGCATTCGGCGACGATGTCGAGGGAGCGCTGGAAGTGCTCCTCCGTTTCGGTCGGGAAGCCCGCGATCAGATCGGCGCCGAACACCATGTCGGGCCGCAGCTTGCGCGCCTCCTCGCAGAAGCGGATCGCATCGACGCGCAGGTGGCGGCGCTTCATGCGCTTCAGGATCAGGTCGTCGCCGGCCTGAAGCGAGAGATGCAGATGCGGCATCAGCCGGGGTTCGGTGGCAATCGCATCCATCAGCAGATCGTCGGCCTCGATGGAATCTATGGAGGAGATACGCAGCCGCTGCAATTCCGGCACATGACGCAGGATGTCCTTTGTCAGGCGGCCGAGGCTCGGGCTCCCGGGCAGATCGCCGCCATATGAGGTGAGATCGACGCCGGTCAGCACAACTTCGGCGTAGCCGTTCTCCACCAGCCGGCGGATCTGTTCGACGACAACGCCGCCGGGCACCGAGCGCGAGGGGCCGCGGCCATAGGGGATGATGCAG
>JAGRLC010000021.1:0-5706 GCA_020441995.1 Rhodobiaceae bacterium | reverse complement strand
GGTGGTCGCAGCCGTTCTGGACCTGAACGAAGGCGCGCGCCCGGTCCTTCAGCCCGTCGATCAGCGTGGCCTCGTCGCTGCCGACCATGTGGCCAGCCGTCACGCGCACGCTCATGATGTCGTTGACGAAGATCTTTTCACTTGTTTCGGTGCCGAAATCAGCCGCGTAGCGGGCCGGATCGGCCTTTTCCGCATTGCCGATGACGAGATCGACCTCTTCCATCGACGCGAAGGTGCCCGGCTCGGTCTGCGCCGCGCAGCCGGTGACGATGATGCGTGCGTGCGGATTTTCGCGCCGGGCGCGGCG
This sequence comes from Rhodobiaceae bacterium, assembly GCA_020441995.1. Lineage (GTDB taxonomy): Bacteria > Pseudomonadota > Alphaproteobacteria > Rhizobiales > Tepidamorphaceae > JACKJK01. The sequence goes on along the minus strand of JAGRLC010000021.1, from coordinate 5,399 downwards.
GATCGCCTGGCGCGCCTGGCGCACGGCTTCCGCCGTCACCGCGCAGGTGTTCATGACGATGGTGTTTTCATCCGCGCCGGCGCTCTCGCCCGCGCCCCGGATCAGCTCCGACTCGTAGGCATTCAGGCGGCAGCCGAAGGTGACGACGTGCGGGCCATTGCTGTTTCCGGCCTCGCTCATGCCGCCGTCTCCGGCAGAAGATGTTCCGGGATCAGCGCATCGTAGTCGTAGGTGACGGGGCCGGTCATGATGACGTGGTCGTCGCTCTCGCGCCACTCGATCTGCAGCGGCCCGCCGGGCAGGCGCACCGTGACCTTGCGGCCGGTGAGCCGCTTGCGGGCGGCGGACACGGCAACCGCGCAGGCCGCGCTGCCGCAGGCAAGCGTGATCCCGGCGCTGCGTTCCCAGACCTTGACGCGGATCTCGTCCTTGCCCGTCACCTGGGCGATCGAGATGTTGGCGCGTTCCGGAAACATCGGGTGATATTCGAGGATCGGACCGATGGCCTTCAGATCGTGCGCGTCCACGTTATCGGTGAAGAACACCGCATGCGGATTGCCCATGTTGCAGACGGCAGGCGTATGCAGCACCGGCGCGTCGATAGGTCCGATCTGCAACTCGATGCCACGGGTATCGTGGAATTCCTCGGCCAGCGGAATCTGGTCCCACTCGAGGCGCGGCTTGCCCATGTCGACGCTGATCGTCCCGTCATCATTGACGTGGCTGGGTAGCTTGCCGGCGATGGTTTCGACGATGACGTCGGACTTTCCGGTTTCGTTGGCGAGGATATCGGCGACGCAGCGTGTGGCATTGCCGCAGGCGCCGGCTTCCGATCCGTCCGGGTTGAAGATGCGCATGAAGACGTCAGCGCCGTTCTTGCCGGGCAGCAGCGCGATAAACTGGTCGCAGCCGATGCCGGTGTCGCGGGTCGCGATGCGGGCGATGTCCGGCGGCATCAGGCCGAGCGCGCCCTCCCGGGCGTCAACGATGATGAAATCGTTGCCCAGTCCGTTCATCTTGCGGAACGCGATCTGACGCTTTGCCAACGGCCAAGTCCTGTCCTGCCGGGCATAATGCCCGAATTCGCCGTTATATGGCTGATCATGATACAAAAAGCGAGGTCTGGAGGACACTTGGTTTGACCTTCAGTAAATGTGTCTGTAAAAGGCAGGCCGAAATTCGGGACAGATCGATTTCCGTCTCCGCCGCCCGGTCCAAGAGGCCGGGGGGTCACCGCCCGCCAGCGATGTTCGCCCGCGGGCGCGATTTGCGTTTGGGCGTTTGCTTCATATGACAGCGAACCCCATCTGCTAGCGGAGTGAAATGCGGATCTGGAACGGGAGCAGGACATGGCGACGCTGAAGCTTGAGGATTGTGTGAACGATGTCTGTCCGTGGTCGGGGAAACCGGTCGCGGCGGATTCGCTCACGCTTTATCGCGGCCAGGTGGTCGGTTTCTGCAATTCCGGCTGCCGCGACAAGTTCGAAAAAGCCGCCGGCATGTTCGATGGGTTGATTGGCGCTGATGGCGCGGTGAAAGGATAACAGTGATGTTTGAGAGCCTTTCCGACCGCCTGAGCGGCATATTCGACAAGCTCACCAAGCGCGGTGCGCTATCGGAGGCCGATGTTGCCGAAGCGCTGCGCGAAGTGCGCCGGGCGCTGATCGAGGCCGACGTCGCGCTGGAGGTGGTGCGCGGCTTCGTCGAGGAGGTGCGCCAGAAGGCCGTCGGCGTCGAGGTGATCAAGTCGGTCACCCCGGGGCAGATGGTCGTCAAGATCGTCAACGACGCGATGGTCGACATGCTGGGCCGCGATCCCGCGCCGCTCGACCTCAATGCCGCGCCGCCGGTTGCTGTGATGATGGTCGGTCTGCAGGGTTCCGGCAAGACGACCACCACGGCGAAGATCGCCAAGCGGCTGTCAGACAAGGGGCTTGGGCGCAGCCCGCGCAAGGTGCTGATGGCCTCGCTCGACACGCGCCGCCCGGCCGCGCAGGAGCAGCTCAAGGTTCTCGGCGAGCAGACCGATGTCGCGACGCTGCCGATTGTTGCCGGCCAGACGCCGGTCCAGATCGCCAAGCGGGCGATGGAAGCGGCGAAGCTGGGCGGCTATGACGTGGTGTTGCTCGACACCGCCGGCCGCGCCCATATCGACGAACCGCTGATGGCGGAGATGGCGGAGATCCGCGACGCGGTGAACCCGCACGAGACGCTGCTGGTCGCCGATGCGCTGACCGGTCAGGATGCCGTCAACCTCGCCAAGAACTTCAACGAGAAGGTCGGCGTCACCGGCATCGTGCTGACGCGTCTGGACGGCGACGGGCGCGGTGGTGCGGCGCTTTCCATGCGGGCTGTCACCGGCAAGCCGATCAAGCTCGTCGGCGTCGGCGAGAAGATGGACGCGCTGGAGGATTTCCATCCCGAGCGTATCGCCGGCCGCATCCTCGGCATGGGCGACATCGTCAGCCTCGTTGAGAAGGCCGCCGAGACCATCGACCAGGAAAAAGCGCAAGCCATGGCCCGCAAGATGGCCAAGGGCGCGTTCGACCTCGACGATCTCTCCCAGCAGCTCGAGCAGATGCAGAAGATGGGCGGCATGTCCGGCCTGCTCGGCATGATGCCGGGCATCGGCAAGATGAAGAAGCAGTTGGCGGCGGCAAACCTCGACGACAGCCTGTTCAAGCGCCAGCAGGCGATCATCTCTTCCATGACCCGGCACGAGCGCACCAACCCGAAAGTGCTGAACGCATCGCGCAAGCGCCGCGTCGCAACCGGGTCGGGCACAAAGGTCGAGGAGATCAACAAGCTTCTTAAGATGCACCGCCAGATGGCGGACATGATGAAGATGCTCGGCGGCAAGAAAGGCAAGGGCCTGCTTGGCAGCCTTGGCGGGATGATGGGCATGGGCGGCGGCATGCCTAATGTCGATCCCGCCCAGCTTGAGCAGATGGCGAAATCCGGCGGTGCGCCCGGCGGTCTTCCCAACATGCCGAACCTTCCCGGCGGCGGGCTTCCGCCCGGCTTGCCCGGTATGGGCGGCGGTGGCGGATTGCCGCCCGATCTCGCCCGCATGCTGTCGAAGGGCAAGAAGAAGTAGCCCTTCGCCTCACTGAATTTTCGAACACCGAAGACACAAGAAACATCTGAGACAAACCGACAAACTGGAGAATTGAAATGTCCCTGAAGATCCGTCTTGCCCGTGGCGGCGCCAAGAAGCGTCCGTTCTATTCGATCGTCATTGCCGACTCGCGTTCGCCGCGTGATGGCCGTTTCATCGAGAAGATCGGCACGTTCAACCCGCTGCTGCCGAAGGATTCCGATCAGCGCGTCGTGCTTGATCTCGACAAGGCCAAGGACTGGCTCGCCAAGGGCGCGCTGCCGACCGACCGTGTCGCCCGCTTCCTCGATGCCGAAGGCCTGGTGAAGCGCGAAGCCCGCAACAACCCGCAGAAGGCCCAGCCCGGCAAGAAGGCGCAGGAGCGCGTCGCCGAGAAGGAAGAAGCCGCAAAGGCCGCCGCTGAAGCCGCTGCCGCTCCGGCCGAGGAAGCCCCGGCAGAAGAGGCGCCCGCCGAGGCTCCGGCCGAGGAAGCCGCCGCGGAAGCTCCGGCTGCCGAAGAGAACGCCTGAGCATTGTAGACAGACGTGGACGGCAAACGGCTTCTGGTTGGCGAGATCGGCGCACCCCATGGCGTGCGCGGCCAGCTTCGCGTCAAAAGCCATACCGCCGATCCGCAAGCGATTGCCGACTATGGCCCGCTCGTCAGCGATGACGGGCGGGTTTTCACTGTCGAGGCGATCAGGCCCGACAAGACCGTGGTCATTGTCACGTTCAAGGAAGTGCGCGACCGCAACGCGGCGGAAGCCCTTAAAGGCGTCAGGCTCTACGTCGATCGCGATGCGATCCCCGATGACGACGAGGACGACAGCTTCTTCCACGCCGACCTGATCGGGCTTGAAGCCGTCGATACCGTCGGCAAGCCGCTCGGGCGGATCATCGCGGTGCATGATTTCGGCGCCGGTGACCTGCTCGATGTCGAGGTGGCGGACGGCCCTTCGGTGCTGGTGCCGTTCACGGGCGAGATCGTTCCGCAAGTCGATCTCGATGCCGGCCGCGTGACAATCGACCCGCCTGCGGGACTGTTCGACAAGCCGGAACCGCGCCGCCCGAAACGGCGGCGCTCGCCGAAAGCCGCCGGCAAGGCATCGGACGCGGACCCCTCATGAGCTGGAAAGCGACCGTCCTGACGCTCTACCCGGAGATGTTTCCGGGGCCGCTCGGGGTTTCGCTTGCCGGCAAGGCGCTGGACGCGGGGACGTGGGCCTGCGAGACGGTGCAAATCCGCGAGTTCGGCATCGGCAGGCACCGCACCGTGGACGACACGCCGTCGGGTGGCGGGCCGGGCATGGTCATGCGCGCCGATGTGCTGGCGGCGACCATCGATGCGGCGAGCCCAGAAGATGATCCGCGCCCGCGCCTTGTCATGACGCCGCGCGGCAGGCCTCTCACTCAAGAGCGGGTACGCGAATTGAGCGCCGGTCCCGGCGTCGTGGTCCTGTGCGGGCGGTTCGAGGGGATCGACGAGCGGGTCATCGCCGCGCGCGGGCTTGAGGAAGTGTCCATCGGCGATTTCATTCTGTCAGGCGGCGAGGTGGGTGCGCTGGTGTTGCTCGACGCCTGCGTCCGGCTGCTGCCCGGCGTCATGGGCGCGGAACATTCCGGCCATGACGAGAGTTTCGAGGCCGGCCTGCTGGAGTATCCGCAATATACCCGCCCGCAAACCTTCGAAGGCGTTGAAATTCCTGGCGTTCTGACATCAGGGGATCATGGCGCGGTGGAAAAATGGCGGCGCGCGCGTTCGCTCGAGGACACCAGGGAACGGCGCCCCGATCTCCTGGACGGCATCGACCCTGGTAAAGGCGGCGACTGAAGACGCTTTTGGTGCCGCTCTGCACTCGACAAACGGACCCCGTGTGATGTATAGAGCGCGCTTTCCGGGGCTGTCCTTGCTCAGCGGGTGCGTAGTTCTATGCGCCAAACCTGAGGGAAAAGCCAAACCCGGGCCGGTTATAGCCGGCACCTTGAGACAACAATGCGGCGATGCCACGTCCCGTCCGTCTCCAGCGGATTTCCGCTGGAACCTGAACGTTCGGAACCTCTGGGCGACGCACAAGAAGACCTGGTGAGAAAAAATGGACATCATCCAGCAGCTCGAAGCCGAGCAGGCTGCCGCGCTTGCCGAAAAGCGCCCGATCCCCGAATTCCGCGCCGGCGACACCGTTCGCGTTCACGTGCGCATCGTTGAAGGTCAGCGTTCGCGCGTGCAGGCCTATGAAGGCGTCTGCATCGCCCGCTCCGGTGGCGGCCTGAACGAGAACTTCACCGTCCGCAAGATTTCCTA
>JAGRLC010000126.1 GCA_020441995.1 Rhodobiaceae bacterium | reverse complement strand
GAGGCGCGCAGGCTGAGCTTGCCGCCGATCTTCGGCGCGGACAGCCCCTTCATGCCCTTTTCCAGCACAAAGCCCCGGATCTTGCCGCCATGGGCTTCCGAATTCGCCCAGACGACGAAGACATCGGCGATCGGCGCATTGGAGATCCACATCTTCGTGCCGTTCAGCAGATAGCCGCCATCCGTCTTCTTCGCGGCCGTCTTCATGCCGCCGGGGTCTGAGCCCGCGTCGGGTTCGGTCAGGCCGAAACAGCCGATCCATTCGCCGGCCGCCAGCTTCGGCAGATATTTCTTCCGCTGCTCTTCGGAGCCATAGGCATGGATCGGGTACATGACCAGCGAGGACTGCACGCTCATCATCGAGCGATAGCCACTGTCGACCCGCTCGACCTCGCGCGCGACGAGACCGTAGGAGACGTAGGATGCGCCCGCGCCACCGTATTCTTCCGGCACGGTAAGGCCGAGCAGGCCCATCTCGCCCATCTCGGCGAAGATCGATGGATCGGCCTTCTCCTGCGCATAGGCCTCGACCACGCGCGGCTGCAACCGGTCCTGAGCGAAGGCATGCGCTCCGTCGCGCAGCATACGTTCTTCCTCGATCAATTGACTGTCGAGGTGAAACGGATCTTCCCACGAAAACGGGGATAATGATGGGCCGTGCCCGTCACTCATGATGCAGCCTTTCGAGAGCTTCGCTGGCGCGCCGGCTTTGCCCAAGCCAGGCGCCACGATTTTTCACACAGGTGTCACCCGATCCGGCGCCACCACAGAATTGCCGGTGAGAGCTTAGCGGGTTTTTCATTGCAAAAAATGCCCCATTAAGACATTTTTCCATGAGTAATTTTAATGGATTGAATGATGCTGCGCCCCACCTCCCTGCCGAGTTTGGCTGTCCTCAGATGTTTTGAGGCGGCCGCCAAACATCAGAGCTTCACGTCTGCAGCCGAAGAGCTGGGACTCACCCAGGGCGCGGTGAGCAGGCATGTGAAGGAACTGGAGGAGCAGATCGGCGCGGCCCTGTTCCGGCGCGAGGGACGCGGCGTCCGCCTGACCGATGCCGGCCGGGACCTTTCGAGCAATATCAATCTGGACCTTGACCGCCTGCGGCAGACAATCGCGAACGCGGTGGCCGCCGGAAACGCCAAGGAACTCCTGACCATTGCCGTGCTTCCGACATTCGGAACCCGCTGGCTGATTCCCCGGCTCAAACACTTCAAGGAAGGGCGTCCGGATCTCGAGCTTGTCGTTCACAGCCGAAGCGAACCGTTCAATCTCATGGAAAGCGGCATCGATCTTGCCATTCACTTCGGGACGGACGACTGGCCGGGGACGCAGCTAACGCCATTGTGCGGCGAGGAGCTTGTTGCGGTTGCGGCGCCGGACCTTGTCGACGCGTTCGACCTGCTCGTACCCGCGAATATTTTCCGGGTTCAACTGCTTCATCTGACATCACGCCCGATGCTCTGGGAGGCGTTCCGTCAGACTGCGGGCGGGATTGACCGGGCCATGCGCAGGGGTAGCTATTTCGATCAGTTCTCGCTGATCATCGCCGCGGCGGTGGCCGGGCTCGGGGCGGCCATATTGCCAACCTACCTTATCGAGAAGGAGCTTGAGGACGGCTCTCTCGTCCGCCTGTCGGCAGTCCCCGACACCCAGGAACGGCGCTATTATATCGCCACACCCGCCGGCGCAACCAACAAACTGACCAAGCAATTCATCGCCTGGCTTCGCACGCAGGTTTCAAAACCCGCCGCTTTCAAAACTTCGAAACAGGCTGCCAAACCCCACTGACAAGACGCAGGCGGCCTGCCCACATTCAGGCCGGCTGGCGGGTCAACCGTTCGCGCAGGCCGTCAAGGTCGCGGTAAACGGTTTCCAGCTGGTCGATCTCGAAGCCATCGGCATGGGCAAAGCCAGCCTGTTCGAAAACTTTGTGCAGGGCGCCAGTGAACCGCGCCGTGCCGCCTTTGATGACCAGGCCGTTCTTTTCTTCATAGGAAGCGTTCCAGGATACTGCCTCCTCTTCGCTCACCCCTTGTGGAAGAGCGAGCGACAGCGCGCCGTTCTCCAGCCTGACCGGATAACCGCCCGGCAATCCGTTCGGTCCGGGCACATGACCCATCCATGGCTTGCCGGCCGCGTAGGCGCAAATCAGCGTCACGCCGGACGCCCCGGAAATCTCGATCGCCGGCTCGGGCGTCAGTTTCACCGAGTCGAACTCCGCGAACACGTCGCCGATTTCCCGCCCGTCCACGAAAACGCGCGGCGCTCTTGCGCCCTGGCGCTCGGTGTTTGGCCGCCGCCACGCGCCAAGATTCTGATAGTGGGCCAGAACCCTCAGCCGCCCGGGATCGGTTATGCCCTTGGCGCCGGCGAACACGTTGGACAAGATCGCCACGTTGCCGGTTCCGCACAGAACCTTGTGACCGAGCGCCATGATCATGGCGTTCACCACGTCGGGAAAGCCGCAATTGATCAGCGCGGTATCGGGCGCGTGCTCGCTGATGGCCTGCGCGACCCGGCTGGAAAGCAGCGCCTGGAAAACCGCCGTTGCGCTGAGCCCGCCCTCCCTGACCAGGGCGGCCCAGGCATTGCCGGTGTCGGAAATGACCGACGAGGTTTGCACCGAAGCGGCCTGGACGGCGATCTTCGGACGCGTCGCCCGGATCATCCACTCGGAAGCTCCCTCCTCGAGAAGATCGATCAACATCGTCGAGAAACTTGCCGGACGCCCGAACATGGCGGCGCGCGCATTACCGGCTGTTCTCAGCCAGTCGAGCCTGTCACGGTTGCGGCCGGCGATCACGACATTGACCGGGTCGGGCGTGGTCGATGCGATGTCGAGCGCGATACGGCCAGCGAAGGCACCCGTGCCGGAGATGAGGACATCGGTTTTGAACGCCGGCGCCATCACACAGCACTCTTTGCTGCCAGACGGTCCCAGCAGTCATCCTGCGCGCTCGAAAGCGTATGCTTCATGATGCGCTGGCTGGGGGTGCGTTCGAAACCATCGATGAAAGCGATGTAGCGCGGGAGCTGGAAGGGCGCGAGCCGCTCGCCCAGCCAGTTGCTCAGGTTTTGCGGATCCACCTTTGCTCCCGGCTTGAGCTGCACGAAGAGCTTGATGTCCTGCTCGCCGATATCGGTAGCCACGCCGATCATCGCGCTGTCCTCGACATCGGGATGCTGGCCAGCCACATGCTCGACCTCCCAGGAGGAAACATTCTCGCCCCTGCAGCGCACGCTGTCCGACTTGCGGCCATGGAAGTACAGGTTTCCATCCGAGTCCCAGGAGCCAAGGTCACCGGTGCGGAAACCTTCCGGGCGCAGCGCCTTGGCCGTTGCTTCGGGATTGCGGAAATAGCCGGGGAAGATGGCGCCCGGCAGCGACGTCGTAACGACGATCTCCGCCTGCCCCTCGCGCACCTCTTTGTTGTCATCGTCGAGAAGGCGCACATCGAACCACGGCATTGGTTTGCCAACCGATCCCAGACGCCCGGTGTCGTTGTAGGTGGTCAGGCTCGATGCCTCGGTCATCCCGTAGCATTCGTGGATATTTATTCCGAAGCGCTCCTCGAAGGCACGCCAGACTTCGGTGGCGCAGCCGCCGCCCCATGCAACGCGGACATTGTGCGCCCGGTCCAGGGGCGATGGCGGCTGTTTCAACAGGATCTGGATGACGCCGCCGAGATGATGGATGTGGGTTGAGCCCGTTTCACACACATCCTGCCAGAACCGGCTGGCGCTGAAGCGCTGGGCCAGCGAAAGGGTGACGTCGCGAACCAGCGGCATCAACAGCGTCTGCGCTCCGCCGATATGGAAGAAAGGCTCCCACATGAAATAGTCGTCGCCAGGACGCGGCGCCGAACACATGGCGACGCCTTCGGCGGCCAACCGCAGCATCTGATGCGTCACGATCACACCCTTCGCCGGACCGGTCGTCCCGGACGTGTACATGATGGCGGCGGTATCGGACGGAGCAGGCATGGGTTCATCGAAAACGGCGTCGCCGGCTGGCAGGCCATGTTCGCCGTAGAGCAACAGCGGAACATCGCGGGCAGCCGGACATTCCGCGATCTGACCGGCGAATTCCTCGTCGGCCACGATCAACGCCGGGTCGCTGTGCCCCAGCATATATTCCAATCCCGCCCGCTTCAGCGCGACATTGACCGGCACCCAAACATTGCCCGCGCGGGCGATGGCATAGATGAACGCCAGTGAAAGCGGGCTGTTGCGCATCATTACGGCGACGCGCTCGCCCCGCCCGACGCCGTTGCGGCGTATGACGGCAGCCAGTTGCGCGGATGCGCGGTCCAGATCGCCGAACGTGATGGCCGCGCCTTGATGGCGGGCGAAAACCCGCGCGGGATCGGCGGCCACCCGCTCATAAAACAGGTTCACGAAACCTTCTGCTGTGTTCATTATTTTACCTTGGGAGCCTCGAAATAACCTGCTGCACCTGCCGCGGACGGCCTCCATCCCCTCACCTGCGTATGCGCTCGGCAACCAGCAGGATCGCGGTGACGATGACCAACACGACGACGGAGACCGCCGCCAGCGTCGGATTGAGCTGGAGGATCATGTCGTCCCACATCTGTTTCGGCAGCGTCGACTTCAGCCCGCCGCTCACGAAGATGGCGATGGTAAGCTCGTCGAAGGACGTTACGAAGGCGAACAGGAACGACGATATGATGCCGCCGCGGATCAGCGGCACCGTGATCAGCCGGAGCACCTGCAGCCGGCCCGCGCCGAGCGACGCGGCGGCCTGATCGAGGCGCCAGTCGTAGCCTTTCAGAACTGCGGCGGTCGCAACGAATGTGAACGGTATGGACAACACCGTATGTCCGATCACCAGGCCCGCATTCGTTGCCACCAGCCCCATCTGCGCGAACAGGTAGAAAAGCCCGACCGCAATGACGATGCGCGGCACGATCATCGGCGCCAGCATGAAAGCGAAAATGGCTCCGTTCCAGCGCGACCGTGAACGGGCGATTGCCAGCGCCGCCATTCCGCCGATCAGCGTGGCCAGGATCGCGGTTGCGAAAGCCACCCCGAACGACCTCACCGTGGCGGATATCCAGATCGGCGAATTGAAGTAGAGTTCGAACCAGCGCAGGCTGTAGCCGGGCGGCGGGAACTCCAGGAAGCGCGAACTGGTGAAGGCGATCGGGATCACCATCAGGGTCGGCACAACCAGGAAGAATATCGCAATGGCCGAATAGGCCGGCAGAATTCTCGTGCGGCGGTCGCGCACAAGCACATGGTCGGTCGCCAGCGCGGTGATCGAGGCAATCTTTTCCAGCAGCATGAAGCCGATACGCCGCGTCCAGCCGTCAACCGTCCGGCCGCCCGTCTGCTCCGTCGCCGATAGCGACGACAGGCCGAAAAGACGGTTGTAAATCCACGTCGCGACGAGCGCCGTTGCAAGCAGCATGGTGGCCAAAACACCGGCGAAGGCCCAGTTAACCAGCTCCTGAACCTGCACAATGATGAGCTGGGCGAGCATGGTCTGCTGGCGGCCGCCCAGGAAGGCCGGCACGATGAAAAATCCGAGCGATGTGATGAAGGTCAGCAGCCCGCCGGCAGCCAGGCCCGGAATGGACAGCGGGAAATACACCATCCAGAAGCGATGGGCCCCGCTCGCGCCGAGCGTCCCGGCAGCCTGCGACAGGCGGAGATCGATGCCGCTCATCACCGGCATCATTGTGAGCACGGCAAGCGGCATCATCGCATGGACCATGCCGACGATCACGCCGAACTCGTTGTACATGAGCGGTAGCGAACCGCCGGCCAAACCGCTGCCGGTGAGCAGGCGATTAATCACGCCCTCGTTGCCAAGCAGCAGCATCCACGCAAACGCCTTGACCAGGTAGCTCGTCCAGAACGGAACAAGCACCATCAGCAGCATCTGGTTGCGGCGGTTGTCCTTCATCTGCGACAGCCAGTAGGCCAGCGGGTATCCGAAAAGCAGCGAGAAGAAAGCCGTCAGTCCGGCGATGCGGAAGGTGATGACCAGTATCCGCCAATAGACTTCCGTGTGAAGCAGCCGGTCATAATGTTCCGACGACAGGGTGCCGCCATCGCCCTGCACACTCAGGAACAGCAGGCGCCCGACGGGGATCAGGAAGAAGACAACGAGAAACGCGATGGCCGGCGCCGCCAGCCACAAAGCGCCGACACGCAGGCGGAACGGCGACCGCGCCGGGGAGAGCGTTGCCGCGGTCATGAAACGACCACCGCCACGTCGACGGGCCAGTGATAGGTCATGGACGCGCCCATCTCCGGCAGGTCAGCCGTCGGATCATGGCGCACGGACACCGTTTCCCCGTCGTCAAGGGACAGAACGAGCCGCGTGTCGGAGCCGACATAAATGATTTCGCTCACCTTGCCGGTGATGCTGTTCTGCCCGCGGCCGGCGGGCCCGGGGCGCAAGTGCTCGGGCCGCAACACCAAAGTCGCGTGGCCATTGACCAGCGGCCCGCAGTTTTCGGCCTTGGCTTCGAACTTTCCGTTCGGATTGGATACGACGATGCGGCCATTGCCGGCATCGCTCACCTCTCCTTCGAACAGGTTCGACAGGCCGATGAACTTGGCGGAGAAAATGCTCTTGGGGCGCGAATAGATTTCGCGCGGAGTGCCGATCTGTTCGACGCGGGCGTGGTTCATCAGGCAGATGCGGTCGGAGAGCACCAGCGCTTCTTCCTGATCGTGAGTCACATAGATGACCGTGGTGCCGAACTCCCTGTGCAGCCGCTTGATCTCGAACTGCATGTGTTCGCGAAGGTTCTTGTCGAGCGCGCCAAGCGGCTCGTCCATCAGCACGACCTGCGGCCGGTAGACGAAGCAGCGCGCCAAAGCCACACGCTGCTGCTGGCCGCCGGAAAGCTCGCGCGGGAAACGGTCGCCATAGGCATCGAGCTGGACCTTGGCCAGCGTCTCTATTACGCGCTCGCGAATCTTGGCCGCATCGAAGCCCCGCATCTTCAGGGGAAACGCGATGTTTTCGCTCACCGTCATATGCGGGAACAGCGCGTAGTGCTGGAACACAAGCCCCATGTCGCGGCGGTGAACCGGCGTCGTGGTCTCATCGCGTCCGTCGACCTGAAGTTGGCCGCAAGTGGGTTCGGTCAGGCCCGATATCATCTGCAGCATCGTCGTCTTGCCCGATCCGGACGGACCAAGCAGCGTGACGAACTCGCCGGTATTGACGACGAGGTCGGTCGGCTCCAGCGCGGTGATATCACCATAACGTTTGCCAAGCCCCTTGATCAGCAGCTTGGGCGGCGGATTCGTAGTGTCCAGGTTCACGGTTTCAGATCCTGAGAAGCTGTTGTGACGATCGTGTACGGGCAGCCGGCGTGCGCAAGGCACACCGGCTACATCCGTCTCTATCGCAGGCTGCTAGATCAGAAGCCAGGCATTGAAGCGTTCGGACATTTCAGCCCGGTTCTCGCTCCACCAGTCCTCGCTGGCAAGGCGCATCTGGGAGATGTTCGCCGGCGCGGTGGGCAGCACCTTGGCGCGCTCCGCATCGATGCTGTCATAGGCCTTCTGGTTGGTCGGGCCGTAGGACAGCTCGCTGGTGTAAAGGGCCTGCTGTTCCGGCCTCGTGCAGAACTTGACGAACTCGCGGGCGGCATCGGCCTTCGGATTGCCCTTGGGAATTCCCCAGCCCTCGATGGAATAGAGGCCCTGGTTCCAGACGAGCTGAGCCGGCGCACCGCCGTCGATTGCCGCCTGAAGGCGCGCGTTCCAGCCGGAAAGCATGTCGACTTCGCCGCTCTGCAGGAGCTGGGTCGACTGCGCGCCGCCTGTCCACCATACCGCGATATGCGGCTTGATCTTGTCGAGGCTGGCAAACGCGCGATCCACATCGAGGGGATAGAGTTCTTCGAGCGGCACGCCATCGGCGAGCAATGCCTGCTCCAGCGTGTCGATCGGGTTCTTGCGCAATGCGCGGCGGCCCGGGAAGGCTTCGACATTCCAGAAATCGCTCCACGACTTCGGCTCCTCGCCGGACATCTTGTCGCTACGGAAGGCGAAGATCGTCGAATAGACATCGGTGCCGACAAAATTCGGGAACAGTGCTTCGGATATCATTCCCGGAGCGTCTGCCGCCTCAACACCGGTGGGCTCGAGCAGATCCTGGGTTTCCAGAATCTTGCGCGCCGAAAGCGTCAGTGTGCAAACATCCCAGATGAAGGTGCCGGTCTCGACGATCGACTTGAACTGAGCCGTCGGTTCGGCCTCGCGCGCCACATTGGCGATGGTCATGCCGGTCAGTTCCTCGAACGGCCCGTAAAACGCCTTGCGGAAGGCCGGGCTGAAAGGGCCGCCGGGGTCGGCAACCGTCAGCGTGACGGAGGCGCGGGCATGCCGCAGAATTGCCGGTGTGGCCAGTATTGCGCCGGTTCCCGCCAGCACCGTGCGGCGGGTTACAGGAAAGAATTTCTGTTTACTCATATCGTTCCCCTTCTCCTTTTGGATTCCTGGTCTCTGGATTTTTTGCGGCGTTACGAACTCTTCGCCCGCCGCTTGGTGAGAAAAGCCTCCATCATCCGGGCGGGCTCGCCCGTCGCGTAGGCTTCGCGCTGGATGCGGATGCCAGCCGCGAGCGCGTCGCGCATGCCGGGTTCCGTCATCTCGCGGAAACGCTGGCGATCCAGACGCATCGCGACCGGCGGCTTGCCGGCCAGTTCCAGGGCAAGCGCCATGGATTCGGCGTGAACCTTGTCCTGCGGCACGAGGCGGTTGATCAGCCCTACCCTTTCGGATTCCTCGGCATCCATCATACGACCGGTCAGCACGAGATCGATCGTGCGGGCGATGCCCAGCATCTCGCGCATAATCCACGGTCCCGTCGTGCTCGGGATGCCTGAATTGATCTCCGGCTGCCCCATGCGGACACCGGGATGGCCAACCCGCAGGTCGCACAGCAAAGCGACCTGGAAAGCCGATCCTGCCGCCACGCCATTGAGCGCAGCGATAATCGGCTTCGAAAGCGTGCGAATGCGCGTATAGAGCTTCTCCCATTCGCCGATCCACACTTCGGCGCGTTCCGCATCAAAGCTCTTGGTCTCGTTCAGGTCCTGGCCCGCGCCAAAGGCGCGATCGCCGGCGCCGGTCAATATGACCGCGCGAATATCCTTGTTGTCCTCGGCCTCGTTCAGCGCATCGATCAGTTCCTCGCGCATGGAGGCGTTCCATGCGTTCAGAACTTCAGGCCGGTTAAGCGTGATCGTGAAAACGGGGCCTTCGATGGCGGTGAGGATAAAACTGCGCATTCGGTGTTCCCTGCTATTGTTATGCAATAGTATTTATTGAAGTATGGGTGGAGTAATTTCATTCTGTCAAGCGCGCTTTGTGTTTTTTGCCGGATGGGATAGACGCGTAGCGCGACAGAATGACGGTTCGCCGAAGGCACCGCTGGTTTATCAGGGAGAGGGATCAAGTTGGCCGAAGACAAGGAAAAGACATCGAAGCCAGACCCGCTGATGGTGCGTTCCGTCGAGAAGGCGTTCCGCGTCCTGTCCGTCTTCGGCGCGGAACACTCAACGATGAACCTTTCGCAGATCGCCGCTGAAACCGACCTCGACATGAGCGCCGCGCAGCGCTTCACCCATACGCTGGTCAAGCTCGGTTACCTGGCCAAAAACCCCTCGACGCGGCAATTCGAGCTCACGGTGAAGACCCTAGAGCTGGGGCACCATTTCACGCGCGCCAACAGACTGATGGAACGCGCGCTTCCCTATCTCCAGCACTTGAGCATGGAGACGGAGGAAACCGTCAACCTGACGATTCCCGACGGCACAGAAGTGGTCTTCGTCTCCCGCTTCCTGAGCCGGCACGTTCTGAATACCGATGTCATAGTCGGGACCAGGCTGCCGGCCTATTGCACGGCACCGGGACTGGCGATTCTTTCGCGTATGCCCGTGGAAGAGTCCGAGGCCATCATCCGTCAATCGGATCTGCGTCCGCTCACGCCGCATACGGTCTGGCAGGAGGACGCGTTGAACAAGCGCATTGCCGAAGCCGCGAAGGCCGGATTTGCGGTAGCCTGCGAGGAAATCTATCACGGCGACGGGTCGGTCGCCGCAGCGATAGTGGACGCCGCCGGGCGTCCGATTGCGGCGATCAACATCGCCACATCGCTGGCCCGCTTCACGCGCCAGGAACTCGTCGACCGCTTTTCACCTCTCGTCGTCGCGGCGGCACGGTCTATCTCGCGGCTGTAGACAGAACCACTTGACAATCCGCGAGGCTCGCCTGAATATTTTCATAACAATAATAATTATTGTTATACGATAGAAAAAATGACCGAGCCAGACTCCAGCCAGACAGATGTGAACGGCGTTTCCGATCAGGCCGAATTGCCACTGCTTATACCCGCCGCCGCCCGTACCGGCGCTATCGTCACCTTCCATCTCGATGGCCGCCGCCTGACCGCGCACAAGGGCGAGAGTGTTCTCGCGGCCGCTTTGCAGAACGGCTGCAAGCTGCGGCATTCCGAATTCACCGGCGAGCCGCGCGCCGGCTTCTGCCTGATGAACGCCTGCCAGGATTGCTGGATCTGGACCGCGCAGGGACAGCGCCTGCGCGCCTGCTCGACTCCCGTGGCGGATGGGCTCGATCTCCATACCCGGGTTCCGGGCACGCCGGATGGAAGATAGGCTGTGCGGGACATCCTGATCATAGGCGCAGGACCTGCGGGAATGAGCGCGGCCATCACGCTGGCCAAGCACGGAGCCTGCCCGGTCGTGATCAGCGACGCGCCGGATGCCGGCGGTCAGGGCTACCGCAAGCTCAACCCGCATATCGATCTGGACCCACGGCAAATCTATGGTCCGGAATACCACCGGTACGAAAGCCTGAACCGGCAATTCTCCGAACTGCTGCACATCATCGACTATCGCCCGTCGACGCTGGCATGGGCGATATATGGCGGCAAGGCGCATGTTCTGCGTGATGGGCAAGCCTCCGAAATTCCCTATCGCGGGCTGATCCTCGCGCCCGGCGCGACCGACAGGATCATGCCGGTTCCGGGCTGGACCCTGCCCGGCGTTTTCTCGCTCGGCGCCGCACAGATCGCGTTGAAGGATCAGGGCTGTTTCATCGGCCGCAAGGTGGTGTTCGCCGGCAGTTCGCCGCTGCTGCTTCTCGCCGCCCTGCAATATCGCCGTCTCGGCGCAACCGATTTGGCAGTCCTCGATACGACGGGCTTCAGCCGCAAACTCCTCGCGCTAGCGGGAATGCGCCACGCCCCGCGCACCTTCGCGCAAGGTCTCTCCTACATGCGCGAACTGAAGGCGCTCGGCGTGCCGGTCCGCACCGGCGTCGAGCTGAAAGAGATCGAGGGGCGCAACCGTGTCAGCGCCATCCGGTTTGCCGCCGCGTCGGGAAAGGAACACCGGATCGGCTGCGACGCAGTCGCATTGGGGCACGGCCTGCGATCCGAGACGCAGCTCGCGGAACTGGCGGGCTGCAGCTTTTCCTTCGATCCGGCGCTGCGGCAGTGGTTCCCGAAAAGCGATGAGAACGGGCGCGCCGGAGAACGGCTCTATGTCACCGGCGACGGAGCGGGCATCGGCGGGGCCGAGGCTGCGGTTGCCGGAGGGTCGCTGGCCGCGATTGCCTTGTTGGAGGAGCTTGGAACACCGGTAAAGCCGGGGGAAAAATCCGGTCTACAAAGCAAGGTCAGCAGGCTGCGGCGCTTTCAAAAAAGCCTGGCGCGCGCCTTCAACTGGCCGCATGAACAAGCGGCAACATTGCCGGATGACGTGATCGTGTGCCGCTGCGAGAATGTGACGGCGGGAGACATCCGCAAGGCGGCCGGCGACGACCTCGGCCCGGTTGAGGTCAACAGGATGAAGGCGATCACCCGTTGCGGCATGGGCCGCTGCCAGGGCCGCTTCTGCGGACCGGCGCTTGCGGAGATAACCGCCGCCGCGGCGGGGCAGCCCATAGAAACCGTCGGCAGGCTGCGTGCGCAAGCCCCCGTCAAGCCGTTGCCGCTCTCCGCCGCGCGGAGCGAACCGTAATGGCCGGCAAGACGCAAACCGTCATCGTAGGCGGCGGCCTGATCGGCGCGTTCACCGCCTATTTCCTTGCCCGCCATGGCCAGGCGGTGACGGTTCTGGAGCGCAGTTTCGTCGGCGCGCAATCGAGCGGCGCCAATTTCGGCAACCTGCGCCTGCAGGGTCGCGATCCGCGCCAGTATCCACTTTCCCTGCGCGCCCAGGCCATCTGGGAAGAGTTCGAGACGCTTGCAGGCGAGAGCATCGAGTATCACCGCACCGGCCATCTCTATATCGCCCGGCAAGACGACGAGGTGGACAAGCTCGAGCACCAC
This sequence comes from Rhodobiaceae bacterium, assembly GCA_020441995.1. Taxonomy (GTDB): domain Bacteria; phylum Pseudomonadota; class Alphaproteobacteria; order Rhizobiales; family Tepidamorphaceae; genus JACKJK01. Next base: position 6,138 of record JAGRLC010000126.1, on the reverse strand, counting down.
GCGCAAACCGCGCGCGGCCATGGCCTGGAGATAGAGATGCTGGGAACCGCCGCGCTTGCGGCGCGCTATCCCTATCTGGGCCGAGACATCCGCGCGGCGACCTTCTGTGGCCGTGACGCAACCGCCAATCCGCGCCTGGCAACGCCCGCCGTCATGCGCGCCGCGCGCAGGCTCGGGGCCAAGGTCATCGAGCATTGCGAGGTCGGTTCCATCGGCCACAAAGGCGGATGCTTTGAAATCGGAACGCGAACCCATGGGTCCTTCAAGGCGGATCACCTGGTCAATGCCGCCGGCGCATGGGGCGGAGAGATCGCAGCATGGTTTGGCGAAAAGGTGCCGATGTTTTCCGCCGGTCCACCGCAATTCGTCACGGAACCGCTGCCCTATATTGTTGAGCCGTCCATGCAGATGGTGGATGGCAGCGTCATCTTTCGCCAGATTCCCAGGGGCAACGTCATCGTCGCCGGCTATCCACGCACTGCCAGCGAGGCGGGCAGCAGCCGCACGCTTGTACCGCCGGCCAAGACCCTTTCGGCGATGCAAACCCTTGGCGCTATTGTGCCGGCTCTGGGCGACGCCCACGTCATACGTGTCTGGTCGGGTGTGGAGGGATATCTGCTAGACATGATCCCGATCATAGGTCCGAGCTCCGCACGGGACGGCCTCTTCCACGCCTTCGGCTGTTGCGGTCACGGTTTCCAGATCGCGCCGGGTATCGGCGCTGTGCTCTGCGATCTGATTTCCACCGGCAGCACGCAGACGCCAATCGAGGCATTTCACATCGACCGCTACCGGGGCGATGTGACAGCAAACGAGAAGATCGCCCGCGAATTCGATCAGTCGGCCGCAAGGTGAGCGGCCCTCTCGGCGTCATTCTGACTGAAGAAAGCCGGAGGAAATGCATCCGCATCCCCGCCGGCACCGATTCCCGGGCAGCGCATCGCCCGGCCTAGAAAATGGCGACTGTCGAGTGGTTTGCGGCGACGGCGCTATCGTAGGCGATCCGTGCAGCCACGAGATCTTCCATCGCGATTCCCATTGCCTTGTAGATCGTGATTTCCTTGTCGTCCTTTCGCGGGAAGTCCGACTCCAGCAGCGCCTCGCCCAGAATTGTTCCGGTTGAGGGTTCCACGCCGGCCAGTTCCGCGCAACCCACCGGCGTCGGCTCGAAGGCGCAAATATCTTCGACGAACAGGCGGCCGCGAGGGAGCAGTTCCGGCGGCAACTCGCCGCGCGGCGGCGCATAGCCAACCGACGAAACATGGGTGCCGGGCGCAACCCAGCCGGCATCGATTACCGGCTCGTACGAATGGCTGGCCAGGCAGATCACATCGGAGCGCCGGACTGCAGACTCGACATCGCGAACCGCTTCAGCAACGGGACTAGTCGCTGCAAGCCGCTCGGCGTCTTCGTAGACGAGAGACGCGATGTGGATTTTCTCGAACTCCCGAACCAGCGGCAAGAGCCTCAGATGCTCGCGCCCCTGAACCCCCGCACCAACGAGTGTGGCCACCTTCGCCTCAGGCCGCGCCAGGGTTCTTACCGAAACAATGGCGCTTGCTGCCGTGCGCACTCCGGTGATGTAGGTGCCGTCCATAACACACAGCGTCTTGCCGGTGTTTTCATCAAAGAGAACAATGGTGGCGAGGTGATTGGGAAGGTCGATATCGAGATTTCCCTCGAAGACATTCACCATCTTCACCATCATCGGACTCCCCGGAGTCCAGGCCGGCATGGAAAGCATGAAGCCTCTTCCGGGCACAGTAATTTCCGGCCGGGGCGGAACCTGTATATCGCCTCGAGAGACTTGCTTGAAGCCTTCCTGCAAGCCGTCAAGAAGCCGCCCCGGATCCACGAAGCGCTCAACATCCGCCTCACTCAGGATCATCACTGGCTGCGCGCCTTTTATTATTTCCGCAGCGATTTTTCTTTCAAAATTGTGCATTTTTCTTCCTGTTCCACAGAAGTATACTTGCATGAACAGAGGGTCGGTGAAATTCGGCGCTTAGACAAATATATTTTTTGTAGTCATAAATGATGCTAAGTCATAAATTATGATACGACACTCCATGAGCGTCCTTCGGGCCTTCGAGGCGGTTGGACGTCATCTCAGCTTTTCGAGAGCGGCCGAGGAACTGAACATCAGCCAATCGGCGATCAGCCGGCACATCGCAAGGCTGGAGCAGGATTTGAACTGCCGGCTGATTGTCCGCACCACTCGCCATTGCGCCCTAACGATCGAAGGAACAAACCTTCTCGAGGGAGTGTCGAGCGGCCTGCGCCGGATCGAGGAGGCGCTGGGGGAAGCCAAGCGGGCGGGCAGCGGGGATGCGCTGCATATTTCCGTTTCACCCTTCCTTTCGGTTGCCTGGTTTACCCCTCGTCTGCTCGAGTTCATCGGACAAAACCCCGGCCTGGATATCAAGCTGACCCACTCCTACGAACCGCCACGTTTCGACGGAGACGGAATCGAAATCGGCATCAATTGGAGCCGGCCTCCGTCAGATAAAAGAATTCACTCGGAGCTTGCCCTGCCAGGCAATCTTATTCCTGCATGCACGGAGGAATATGCTCGATCCAATATTTCGCGGGATGATGTTTCGTCGCTTTTGACCTGCAGGCTCTTCCATGAATTTCGTGTATCCGACTGGGAAGCCTGGTTCCGCAGCGCGGGGGTTCCTGTCGAGGGACCAAAGAGCCAGCAGATTAGCGATTCCGGCGCATTGAGGAGAGCCGCCACTTCGGGGAAGGGCGTCGCCTTGATTTTTGAAGCGTTGATCGACGAAGACCTTCATAGCGGCAGGCTGGTTTGTCCGTTCCCCCAATCGGTACATTGTGGCGAGGATTACTGGATCACGCTCCCCGTGGAGCACGCGGACCGCCCCGCCATCAGACGGTTTCTCAGGTGGTTCAGGGATCAGACCAGCGCACCCGGGCAGTGATGCGCCGCCTGAAGCGGGTCCATTGCCCGACGTTTCAAACCCGGAGGCTGATTGGAATGAGTGGCTGGCTGCGCGGGCAGTCGGGGGTCAACCTGTCTCCGGTTCGAAATTCCCTGACATCCGCTCATTTACAGGGAAATAGCACCAAACAGGCTGCCGTTATCGCGATCCGCATGTAATTTAATTCAATATTTAAGCGATTTACGCCTCAGTTCCCTATGAAGCAAAACGGGGAATTTGTTTGAACAGATCAGGGAACCGATACGAGGCAGCAGGGAACGGAAACGGCTTCTCCAACTTGTTTGCAGTTCTGCAAAGAAGTCGATGAGCGCGGTCAATATTTGTTGGTCAGCAATTTACCTCAGGCTGATCAATCCGGATGTCATCGCAAAAGCAAACTTCGGCAGTACGTATTCGCAATTTCCGCAAGGGGATTTCGCCTCGCGAGCCGCATCGCGGTTTGGCTTGTGCAATTTCTCATCTCACGCGATCCCTCCTGATTTCTTGCATTGTCTGGTTCGGCCTTGCTGCTGAAGCGACCGCCGCCCCCCTCATCTCCGAATTCATCGACAAGGTGAAGCTTCAGGACATCGTCCCGGAAGCCGATGCGCTCGGCCCCTTGCGCGAGGACTTGCCTGTCTATGAAGCCCGCAAGGGCGGCGAGGTTGCCGGTTATGTCTTTCTGACATCCGACTTCGTCACCACGACGGGTTATTCCGGCAAACCGATCCATGTGGTCATGGGGGTTGACCCGGGCGGCAAGATCACTGGTGTCCGGCTGGTCAAGCATTCCGAGCCGATCGTTCTCGTCGGCATACCCGAAAGCGCGATCCGCGAGGTGATCGGCAAATATACCGGCCTCGATCTGGTGGCCGAGGCGCAATCGAGTGGTTCCGCGCACGATCTGGATATCGTCTCCGGCGCCACGGTCACGATCATGGTCATCGACGATTCCATCGTGCGCGCCGGCTTGCGGGTTGCACGGCAGCTGGGCCTTGGAGGGCTTCAGGCGGACAAGGCGAGCGAAGGGGCAACGCAAAGGATCATTGCATCCGAACCTGGCGATGCCCCGGTCTCCGATTGGCAGACGCTGGCAGGCGATGGATCGATCCGGGCACTGAAGCTCGATGTCGGTCAGGTGAATCGCGCCTTTGTCGCAGCCGGAGACCCGCGCGCCATTGCGCGGCCAGAGCCCGGCGAGGCCGATGAAACCTTCATTGACATGCACATGGCGCTCGTCAGCGCGCCGGAGATCGGCCGCACGCTGCTGGGCGACGACGAATACGCCAATCTGACCGAATGGCTGGACGACGGCGAACAGGCCATCCTCATCCTCGGCCGGGGGCGCTATTCCTTCAAGGGGTCGGGCTATGTACGCGGTGGAATCTTCGACCGTATTCAGCTGATTCAGGGCGACAATTCCGTCCGTTTCCACGACAAGATGCACCGCCGCCTCGGCCGGCTGGCGCCCGAAGATGCTCCCTCTTTCAGCGAACTGGACCTGTTCCGAATTCCCGCTGATACCGGTTTCGACCCGACTGAGCCCTACCGCCTGCAATTGCTGGTGCAGCGCGCGGTCGGCGCGATCGACAAGGCCTTCATCACTTTCGATCTCGGCTACAGCCTTCCCGACCGTTTCCTTGAAGCGGTCCCGGCGGACGCGCCGCAAACGGCCACCGGCGACGATACCGGCGCGGCGGTACAGGATGCTGCGTCAGATCCCGGCGAACTGAGTCACCTTTGGAAACGCATCTGGTGGCAAAAGCGCTACGAGGTCGCGATCCTTGCTGCCGCGATCATCATTCTGACCGGCGTCTTCTTCTTTCAGATGCAGGTCACTCGCAGCGAGCGCTTCGTCTACTGGTTCCGCATAGCCTTCCTGACGGTCACGCTGGTCGTGCTCGGCTGGTACGCGAATGCGCAGCTGTCCGTGGTCAACATACTTGCCTTCTTCAACGCGGCGATGAGCGACTTTTCATGGTCTGCGTTCCTGATGGACCCGCTGATTTTCATCCTGTGGTTCTCGGTCGCGGCATCGCTGCTCTTCTGGGGGCGAGGCGTGTTCTGCGGCTGGCTCTGCCCCTTCGGCGCCCTGCAGGAACTGACCAACAAGATCGGCCAGGCCTTCAGGATTCCACAGTACAAGCTGCCCTGGGGCCTGCACGAGCGGCTTTGGCCGATCAAATACATGATCTTCCTCGGCCTGTTCGGCCTGTCGCTCTACTCGCTGGAAATGGCGGAGCAATACGCCGAGATCGAACCCTTCAAGACGGCGATCATCCTGAAGTTCCAGCGCGACTGGCCGTTCGTTCTCTTCGCGGTCGCGCTGCTGACGGCGGGTCTGTTCGTGGAGCGCTTCTATTGCCGCTACCTGTGCCCGCTGGGCGCGGCGCTGGCGATCCCGGCAAGAATGCGGATGTTCGACTGGCTGAAGCGCTACCGCGAGTGCGGCAACCCCTGCCATCGCTGCAAGAACGAATGCTTCGTCCAGGCGATCCACCCGGACGGCAGCATCAATCCCAACGAATGCCACCAGTGTCTGCACTGCCAGGTTCTCTACCAGAGCACGGCCAAATGCCCGGTCGTGATCAAGCGGGAAGCCCGGCGTGCCAAGGACATGAAGGCTGCGGGCCAGACGCCCGCGCACGATCCCGCGGCGGATTTAGTGAGTGCCGCAAACGAGCTGTTGGCTCAAGCAAGTCCTGACCGAAAAAGGAGGTAGTCCCATGTCGGCGGAAGAAACCAGGAATAAAGGCCTATCACGCAGAACGATGCTGACCGCATCGGCAGCAACCGCTGCCCTTGTCGGCACCGCTGCCGGAGGGGCGATGATCCCCGCTCTCGGTCCCAACAAGGCGCTCGCGCAGGGTGCGGGCCACTTCAACCTCGAGCCGGGAGAACTCGACCCCTATTACGGGTTCTGGTCGTCGGGCCAGACGGGCGAGCTGCGTATTCTCGGCTTCCCGTCAATGCGCGAACTGATGCGCGTGCCGGTGTTCAACCGTTGCTCGGCCACGGGCTGGGGCCAGACCAACGAAAGCCTGAAGGTTCTGACCGATGGCCTGCTGCCGGAAACCAAGGACTTCCTCGCCGCGCGCGGCATGAAGACCTATGACAACGGCGACCTGCACCACCCGCACATGTCGTTCACCGAAGGCACCTATGACGGGCGCTATCTGTTCATGAACGACAAGGC
>JAGRLC010000125.1 GCA_020441995.1 Rhodobiaceae bacterium | reverse complement strand
ACGACCAGCGCAAGGCGATCTTCGAACAGCGCATCGAGCTGATGCAGGGCGAAGGCGTTGCCGAAACCGTTGCGGACATGCGCCATCAGATCATCGACGATATCGTCGACACGCACATTCCCGAAAAGGCCTATGCCGAGCAATGGGATGTGGAAGGCTTGAAGAAGCGCGCCCAGGAAGTCCTCGCGCTCGACCTTCCCGTCGAGAAATGGGCCGCCGAGGAAGGCATTGCCCAGGAGGAAATCGCCGAGCGCGTGCGCGAAGCCGCCGATAGCACCTTTGCCCGCAAGGCAACCGAGTTCAGCCCGGACATCATGCGCCGTATCGAAAAGGCCGTGCTGCTACAGACCCTCGATCACCTGTGGCGCGAACATATCATCCAGCTCGACCAGCTCCGTCAGGTCATCGGTTTCCGCGGCTATGGCCAGCGCGACCCGCTGAATGAATACAAGACAGAAGCCTTCGCCCTGTTCGAGACCCTTCTGGACCGCCTGCGCGAAGCCGTTACCGGCCAGTTGATGCGCGTCGAACTCGTCCAGGAACCACCGGAGTTGGAGCCTGTCGAAGAAATTGAAGGCCATCACGCCAATCCGTTCACGGGCGAAGACGAGATGCGCGATTCCACCGGCCGCACACCGGCGGACACCCGCGACCCGAACAACCCGGCAAGCTGGGGCCGCGTTGGCCGCAACGAAGCCTGTCCGTGCGGTTCGGGCAAGAAATATAAACATTGCCATGGCCGTTTCGCATGATAGTCAATGCTTCTTGACCGGCCATGCTCATGCGGCCGGGCCGTGGACTCATGGAAGGAAATTGACCAGGGCAAAAATTTCAAACGTTGCCGCGGGCAATTTGCTAAAATACCAAAATGCCCCTTCAGGACATCTGAATGCCCATTTTCAAAATTGGAAAAAAGATATTCTATTTTGCCCACGTGCCTAAGTGCGGCGGTTCCAATGTCGAAGTGGCATTAATGAACTCTGGCGTGAAGCTATCGTTTATAGACCGCCAGTACTGGAAGAAGGCTCCAGACAAGTGGGGCAGATCATCACCGCAGCATATTTTATCTAAACAGTTTTATTATTTGTTCGATGACAAGCTCTTTGATGAAATTTTCTGCGTCGTCCGAGATCCGGTAAACCGCTTTCTCAGCGCTTACAACCATAACCGGAAAAGAATTGGCCGGAATGTGAGCTTCGATAAGTTTATTAAATCCATTGAAAAGCGAAAAGATTATCACTCATTGAAATATGATAATCATTTTGTCCCAGCATCTCGCATTGTTCCAAATAATTCCAAAATTTTCTACCTTGAGGATGGATTGGACAGTATTTCGTACTGGCTGAAAGAAATAACGGATACAGATATTGATTTATCATTCGACAATAGAAATACTCGTGATTACAATGTTCACAAATCAAAAAAGAAAATTAATGTGTTTTTCAAAAAAATTTTCTTCCCTCAATCTCCAACATTGAGCGATATTGGAGAGTCGGAAATCAATAGAATTAAATCTTTATATCAGGAAGACTATGAGCGTTTCGATTTTCAACGCTAGAGCCACTTGCTGAACCCTGAAGCGGCCACGGTTGCAGGCAATTTCCTGCCCGAATCATTCACATTATGATTCCCGGCACCTGGGTCATTATAACTCATGACCATTTCCGACCGGTCTGAAACAAGCACGCGGCACAATCATCGCTCATAACCTCAGACGCCAATATGCAACCCCCGTCCGGCCAAGCGCGTTCTTACGTCTGCCGATACCGTCATGCCAATCGGGCCGGTTGCGGAATACCGATTCTCACTCCAGGGGGCCAGCTACGTGACCTTTGATCAGATTGCCCTGTTCTCTCTGTTCTTCGCCGTTTTCGCCATGCTGTTGTGGGGGAAATTCCGCTACGACGTCATCGCCTTCTCCGCGCTTGTCGTTGCCGTCATGCTGGGCCTTGTGCCGCATGAAGACGCTTTTTCCGGCTTCGGGCACGAAGCGACCATCATCGTTGCGCTGGTGCTGGTTGTTTCGCGCGGGCTGATCAATTCAGGCGCCGTGGACCTGATCACCCGGCTGCTCATAGACAGCTCGCGGAAAATAGGCGGCCACATCGCCGTCATGTCCGGCCTCGGCGCAACGCTTTCCGCTTTCATGAACAATGTCGCCGCGCTGGCGCTTTTGATGCCGGTCGATCTTGCCGCCGCCCGCAAGGGCGAGCGCAGTCCCGCCCTGACCCTGATGCCGCTCTCCTTCGCAACCATCCTGGGGGGGCTCTCCACCCTGATCGGCACGCCGCCCAACATCATTATTGCCGCCTACCGGGAGCGCGCTTTGGGCGAAAGCTATGCCATGTTCGACTTTGCGCCTGTCGGCATTGCCTGCACGGTCGTGGGCCTCGCCTTCATTACCCTGATCGGCTGGCGGCTCATCCCGCAGGCGCGCGGCGAGACGGACTCCGCACGCGAACTGAGCCGTGTCCACGGCTTCATCGCCGAACTGGTGATCAATGAAAAATCACCGCTTGTCGGCGCGACAATTGCCGATATGGACGAGGATACCGATAGCGAGGACGTGACGCTTATCGGGCTTGTGCGCAATGGCCGGCGCCTGCCCGGCAATGCGCGGCGCGAGGAAATACGCGCCGGCGACCTGCTCGTGGTCGATGCCGCGCATGATGCCATCGACGCCTTCATGGGGGCGAAGAAACTCGATTTCGTCGGCGGCGAACGCGTCAGGAGTGAGGCCGAGGGCGATCTCTCCGTTGTGGAAGTGGTCATCCCGCGTGATTCGCGCGCAGAAGGGCGCTCCGCGGATGCGATGCGGCTGATAACGCGCCACGGCGTCACCCTGCTCGCGGTATCGCGCCAGGGCAGCCGTTTCCGCAAGCGGGTGCGTCACCTCGATCTGAAGGCCGGCGATATCCTGCTGCTTTTGGGTCCCAGCGAGCGCCTCGATGAAATGGTCGTATGGCTTGGCGCATTGCCGCTTGCAGAACGCGGGCTGCAAGTCACCCAGCATGGACGGGCGGGACTGGCCGCTGGCATTTTTGCCGGCGCCATTGCGCTTTCAAGCATCGGTCTCGTCTATCTTCCGATCGCACTGGCCGCGGTTGTATTGGCCTATGTGCTGCTCGACATCGTGCCGCTCAGGCAGCTCTATACGGAAATCGAGTGGCCTGTCGTGGTGCTGCTCGGCTCGATGATTCCGCTCGGATCGGCCCTTGAGGCCTCCGGCGGCACCGGGCTGATCGCGCGCAGTATCGTGGACGTATCGTCAGGCCTTCCGGCCGCTTTCGTCCTGACCATCCTGATGGTCGTCACCATGACCCTGTCGGACGTACTCAACAATACGGCAACCGCCGTGGTCGCAGCACCGATCGCGGTCGACATCGCCAATCGCCTGAACGTCAGCCCCGACCCGTTCCTCATGGCCGTCGCCGTTGCCGCTTCCTGCGCCTTCCTGACGCCGATCGGGCACAAGAACAACACGCTGATCCTCGGCCCCGGCGGCTACCGCTTCGGGGACTATTGGCGCATGGGACTGCCACTGGAGATCATTGTGATCGCCATAGCGGTGCCGGCCATCCTGATTGTATGGCCGCTGTAACCTTTGCGTGGTCCGGATTTAACGCGTCCCGGCGGGGTCTTCGTAGCTGCGCCGGGCGCCCACGGCCGTTTTGGGCAGCGTGCGTGCATCCACAGTCACGAACAGGTCGAACACCGCAAACGGGTCCTCAACCGGAACCGCATCCACGGAACTGGTGTAGCCGGTCACAGCAGATGACGTGGCCGTGGCGACCGGAGAGGTCTGCGGACGCTGCCCACCACCGAAACCGGGAATCCGGAACGTCGGGATACGCGACATCAGCGACGTGCCGGAGCCGTCCTGCGATTCGGTCTGGACGGCCTGCACGGTCTGCGGCGTATCGGATGACTGGGCGACCTGGACGTTGGTCTGGACAGGCGGCTCGCCGGCACCGGACTCAAGACGCGCAATCGCGACCTGGACAGCCTGTGCGTCGCTCTGGGATTTCTGCGCAACGGCGGCGCGGATATTCTCCGGAACATCGAGCTCCGGGCAAGGAGCCGACGGGTCGAGGTCGGCATTCTGGGCATTGAACACATATTTCTTGCCGCATACCGCAATCTGCGGCGGCACCCCGGTCACCTCGAAATGATCGTTGCCTTCCTTCAGGTTCTGCCAGAAGGCCACATTCTGATTGCCGCGGTGACGGGCAATGTTCTCCGGCGTCATGCGGAACGGCATCGCCTGAACCTGGAAGGACTTCTGCCCACCCTTGAAGGCTTCGCGCGCCAGCGCGTAGATCTCTTCGATCTGGCCGTCCTTCATCGCGTAGCAGCCCGCTGACAGGCAGTCGCCATGCACCATCAGATGCGCGCCGGTGCGCCCGTACGTACGGTCGAACGTGTTCGGATAACCGAGATTGAACGACAGGTGATACGACGAATTCGGATTCATCTGCCCCGGCGTAACCGTGTAAAAGCCTTCCGGCGCCTGCTTGTCGCCTTCGCGCTGCTTGGGACCAAGCTCACCGGACCAGCGGCAGATGTCGTAAGTCTTGAGTTCCTTGTAGTTCCCAGATTTGGTGCGCTTCCAGACCTCAAGCTTGGATTCTTCCTTGAAGATACGGACCATGATCGGGTCCGCCGGCGTCATGCCCTTCAAATCCATTTCGCGCTTGATCGCGAAACCGAGCGGGACCTTGTCCTTGGAAACAGGCGCGTCGCACGCGGCAAGAGAAACAGCAAGGCTGCACGCCGCAGCGGCGCCAATGAGGCGGTTACGCATTACACTTGACCTCTACAAACGCGGCACCGCCGGCGCGCGCAAACGCGCTCCCGTCTGTGCCAATACAGTAAGCACAGTCTTGCCAAACGGCCTTAAAAAACGGTTTCGGTTTCACGACCCGCGCATCCTGACGGCATTCCGATGCCGTATTTTCCCTAGCGAATCCGGATTCGATCGGTTCTTCGACAATAATGTCTTGGACGACAATTACGGATTCGCCCCCGATTGCTTCGTCAAAAAGCGAGCTAGCCCACGAATAAGACACTTCCGTGGCAGCCGCCATTGCGCCGCAACATACATCGATCGCGCTGATCCCGCTAGGGATCACGGATCACGGCTTGTTGCAAAATTGATGGATTTCCGCAGGATTTGTGCGTCAGGGCCGGCTGTAACCGTTACAGCGCCGACCCGATGTCTAAGAATTTCTTGTGCCGCGCCTTGCGGATCTCATCGCCGCTCTTGTCCTTGAACTCGGCGAGCACGTCGGCAATCGCATTCCCTGCCGATTGAATGGTTGCCGCAGGGTCGCGATGCGCCCCGCCGAGCGGTTCCTCGATGATTGCGTCGATCACGCCAAAGGACTTGAGGTCCTGGGCGGTCACCTTCATCGCGGTTGCCGCATCCGCCGCGCGCGCCGAATCCCGCCACAGGATCGAGGCCGAAGCCTCCGGCGAGGCAACCGTGTAGATGGAGTGCTCAAGCATCAGCACGCGGTTTGCCGTTGCCAGCGCAACCGCGCCGCCGGAGCCGCCCTCGCCCACGATGATCGCGACATTCACCGTGTTCAGCGCAAGGCACTTTTCCGTCGAACGGGCGATGGCCTCGGCCTGCCCGCGCTCTTCCGCGCCGATACCCGGATAGGCGCCCGCCGTGTCGACCAGCGCGATCACCGGAAGGTTGAACCGGTCCGCAAGCTCCATGAGCCGCACGGCCTTGCGGTAGCCTTCCGGCCGCGCCATGCCGAAATTGTGCCTCAGCCGGCTTGCCGTGTCGTGGCCCTTCTCATGGCCCATGATCATAACCGGTTCGCCGCGAAAACGCCCGATACCGCCGACAATCGCGTGATCCTCGGCAAACTTGCGGTCACCGGCCAGCGGCATGAAATCGGTAATGAGCTGGCCGATATAATCCTTGAAATGCGGCCTGTAGGGATGCCGCGCAACTTGCGTCTTCTGCCAGGGCGTCAGCTTTGAATAGATGTCCTTGAGCGCCTGCTCGGACTTCGCTTCCATGCGCGCGATATCGTCGGAGATGCGCACACCGCCCTCGTCACTGCCGAGCGAGCGCAGTTCCGCGATCTTGCCTTCAAGATCCGCAATCGGTTTCTCGAAATCGAGATAAGCCTTGATTCCCAACTCTTAAACTCTCCCGCTTGAAAGCAGCGGCTCGTGGTACGGAACAACAGTGCGGCGGCGTGCCGCGTGACAGGCGGCGGAAACTGGCCTGCACCCGCTTTTGTGTCAAGCATTCCTGTCCCGCAATCCCATCGTGAACCGCCAACGGGGAAAACAAAAGATCAAAGGACCAGCCCTTATTTCCCGCCGCCCCCCTTCTTTGCCAGAGGATGATGGGCGGCAACTGTTTGCTTGAGCCGCTCCTCCAGCACATGGGTATAGATTTGCGTGGTCGATATGTCGGCGTGCCCAAGAAGCTTCTGCAACGCCCTGAGATCGGCGCCATGGGCCAGCAGATGGCTGGCGAAAGCATGGCGCAGCACGTGCGGAGAGACTTCCGAAGGGTCGACGCCGGCCGCCACGCACAGATCCTTCAGATCGCGTGAGAACGCCTGCCGTGTCAGATGCCCGGATTCGCTCGACGCCGGAAACAGCCAGCGCGACGGCCTGTTGCGGTCTCGGGCGCCGTAATGCGCAGCCAGAGCCGCCTTTGCCGCTCCTGACAGGGGCACCATGCGCTCGCGCCCGCCCTTGCCGCGCACATTGAGCATGTCGCGCTCGCCGTTGGCGGCACTGGCGGGAAGCGAAATCAGCTCCGACACACGCAACCCCGTCGCGTAAAGAAGCTCCACAAGACAATGCATCCGCAAGGCACGGCGGCCCGCCGGCGTATCCGGCCCGGTTTCCCTCACCTGCGCGGCCGCTGCTTCGAGAATCCTGTCCACATCCGCTTCGCTCAGGGTCTTGGGCAGGGATGCCGGCTGCTTCGGGGATTCCTGGCCGCTGGTGGGGTCATTGCCGCGCACGCCCTCCTCGACCAGGAACCGGAAAAACTGGCGCAGCGCCGAAAGCTTGCGCGCCGATGAGCTTGCCGCGATTGCGCGCGCGGACAGGTTCGCCATGAAGGCGGCAATGTCTTCCGGGCCTGTGGAAACGGGATCGCGGCCGCGCGCGGCCGCGAAAGCCGCGAAGGCCTCAAGATCGCGCCGGTATGCGGCAAGCGTGTTTGCTGCCGCATTGCGTTCGGCGCTCAGCATCTCGAGAAACGCATCGGTACGGCGCAGCCAGTCCACGCTCACTTCGCACTCACTCGATCTTCAGATCGTCGAGACGCACCCGCTCGGAAATCTCCGTCGGCTCGTTGTGGACGAGCGTCACCAGCGCCAGCATGCTGCCGTAAGCGATACCGGCAAGAACGGCGATCCATACAACAAGGCGGATAAGCGTGGGCATGACGGGTTCCGGTTCATGATCTGGCAGGGCGCGGCAAATCGCCCTGACGACGACCTTTCAAACATGCACGCGCCTTGCGTGCAAGACGTCGCGGTCCGATCGTGTTTGCTTGTCATCGCCCGATACGCGGATTACCAAGGCGGTTCAGGCGTGCACCAAAGGCTGGTAGCCTAAAATACGGATTTGAACATCGTGACTGACAGCGGCACGGAAATCTTGCCGAAGACAGCAACCGCCAAAGCGCTGAGAGACGCGCTGGGCCAGCGCTCCATCGTGCTCGTCGGCATGATGGGTTCCGGCAAGAGCAGCGTGGGCCGCAGGCTGGCACAGGCCTTGAACCTTGCCTTTGTCGATGCCGACAAGGAGATCGAGGAAGCGGCCGGCTGTACGATTTCGGAGATTTTCGCCGAACACGGAGAAGCTTTTTTCCGCGATGGGGAACGCCGTGTCATCGCCCGGCTTCTCGGCGAAGGGCCGCAGGTGCTGGCGACCGGCGGCGGGGCCGTGATGAATGCCGAAACCAGGGACAACATCGCAGCCGGTGGCGTCTCGGTCTGGCTGAAGGCGGAATTGCCTGTTCTGATGAAACGCGTCCGCCGCCGTTCCAACCGGCCTTTGCTGCAGGCGGAGGACCCCGATGCCGTCATGCAGAAACTCATGGACGAACGCCACCCCGTCTACGCGCAATCCGACCTGCAGGTGGAATCGCGCAACGTTCCCCATGCGGTCGTGGTCGGCGAGATCATCGATGCGCTGGCCTCATATCTGCTCGACACCAAAAACACCGCCAGCTGATGGCAGGGAGACCGGACCTGGACATGCCAACCCCCGAAACCGAAGACCTGCGCACGGTTCGCGTCGAACTGGGCAGCCGCAGCTACGACATCCTCATCGGTGACGGCCTGATCGATACCGCTGGCAAGCGCATTGCCGCGATTGCGCCGGGCGCGCGCACGGCAATCGTTGCCGACGAAACGGTCTACGCCCTGCATGGACGCCGCCTCGCCGCAAGTCTCGATGCCGCCGGCATCGGCCATGTTTCCATCACCGTTCCGCCCGGCGAATCCAGCAAATGCTTCGCCGAGCTGGAGCGCGTGACGCTGGCCCTGATCGACGCGCATATCGAGCGCGGCGATATCGTCATCGCTCTGGGCGGCGGCGTTGCGGGCGACCTGGCGGGCTTTGCCGCCGCCATAACCCGGCGCGGGGTCCGCTTCGTGCAGATCCCGACGTCGCTGCTGGCCCAGGTGGATTCCTCGATCGGCGGCAAAACCGGCATCGATACCCATCACGGCAAGAATCTTGTCGGCGCCTTCCATCAGCCTTCGCTTGTGCTCGCCGATACCGGACTGCTTGACACGCTGCCTGAACGCCAGTTCAGGGCCGGCTATGCGGAGGTCGCCAAATACGGGCTGCTGGGCGACAGGAATTTCTTCGGCTGGCTTGAAAAGAACGCCGCCGCCATGTTCGCCGGCGACGCCACGGCCCGCGCAAAGGCAATCGAAACATCGTGTCTTGCCAAGGCGCGCATCGTTGCCGAGGACGAACTTGAAAACGGTGTCCGCGCCCTGCTCAACCTCGGCCATACGTTCGGCCATGCGTTCGAGGCGGCAACCGGATATGGCGACCGCCTGCTGCACGGCGAGGCGATCTCCATCGGCATGGCGCTGGCGTTCGAGTATTCGGTCATGCATGGCGATTGCGCCAGCGAGGACGCTGACCGCGCCATTGCCCATTTCGCCAATGTCGGCCTGCCCGTATCATTGTCGCAAATTCCCGGCGAACTGCCGGACGGTGACGGCCTGCTTGACCTGATGACGCAGGACAAGAAGATGCAACGCGGCACGATGACGCTTATCCTTGCCCACGCAATTGGCGATGCCTATGTCGCACGCAATGTCGATATGCCGACGCTTGCCGCCTTCCTGAAGCGCAAACGGAATTAACCCTCGAGCCGGAGAACAAGCCCGACCAGTCGGGTCACATCATGAGCGCAACACTGATCCTCACCGCCCTTGCCATCGTGGCGCTGCTCGCCATGTCGGCGTTCTTTTCCGGTTCCGAAACCGCGCTGACCGCCGCATCGCGCGCGCGCATGCACACACTGGAAAGCAAGGGGGACGCCCGGGGCACGATCGCCAACCGGCTGATCAGCGCCCGTGAACGCCTGATCGGCGCGCTCCTGCTCGGCAACAACCTCGTCAACATTCTCGCCTCCGCCCTGGCCACGAGCCTGTTTCTGGAGCTTTTCGGCGATGCCGGCGTGGCGCTTGCAACGCTGGTCATGACGGCACTCGTTCTGGTCTTCGCGGAGGTTCTCCCGAAAACCTATGCGATCAACAATTCCGACCGGATGGCTTTGGCTGTGTCGCCTGTTCTGCGCCATGTCGTGCGCGTTTTCGGCCCAATTACCGCTGCCGTCGAGGCGATCGTCCGCGTCATCCTGCGCATGGTCGGCGCCAATATCGACAACCAATCCGACGAAGCCAGCGCGCACGAGGAAATCCGCGGCGCAATCGATCTGCACGCGCATGAAGGCTCGGTCGTGCGCGAACACCGCAACATGCTCGGCGGCGTTCTCGATCTGAACGAGCTCGAAGTCTCCGATGTGATGATCCACCGCACCAACATCGAGGCGCTCAACGCCGACGACCCGCCCGCAAAGCTGGTAGATCAGGCGCTTGCCGGTGCGTATTCTCGCATGCCCCTGTGGCGCGAGACGGCAGACAACATCGTCGGCATCCTGCATGTGAAGGATCTGCTGCGCGCCATCACGGCTGCCGGCGGAAAAAGCGACTCCATCGATGTCGTTGCGCTGGCATCGCCGCCCTGGTTCGTTCCCGATACGACAACCCTTCACGACCAGCTTTCAGCCTTCCTGAAACGCAAGTCGCACTTTGCCGTCGTCGTCGACGAATACGGCGAGGTCATGGGCCTGATCACGCTGGAGGACATTATCGAGGAAATCGTCGGCGACATTTCCGATGAGCACGACATTGTCGTGGCCGGCGTCAAACCGCAGCCGGACGGCTCGGTGAAGGTCGACGGGACTGTCCCGATCCGCGACCTCAACCGCGCCATGGACTGGAGCCTTCCGGACGAGGAGGCGACAACCATCGCCGGTCTCGTCATTCACGAGGCGCGCCTGATTCCCGAACCGGGCCAGGCCTTCACGTTCCACGGCTTCCGCTTCGAAGTGACGGGCCGCGAAAAAAACCGCATCACCTCCCTGCATGTGCGCCGGGCCGAACCGGTGAAGCAGAAGCGCAAGCGTGGCGGATCCGCCTGACTGTTCTTATTTCAAAAACAATCTGTCGCCAAATCCCTCACTTTCGGATGCTTACGGCAACAATATCTCTTTAGCGTCGCAACACGAATTTGCCCGGGCTCATCCCGTGGCTTACGCACATGAAGGGATAAACCCATGATCGACACGAAACTTGCGCCCTACGGCGCCCTGCTGCTGCGCGTCGCGCTTGGCGCCATGTTCATCGCCCACGCTCTTCTGAAGATATTCGTCTTCACGATTCCCGGCACCGTCGGCTTCTTCCAGAGCCTCGGCTACCCGGCTGCCGTCGCCTATCTGACCATCTTCGCCGAACTCGCCGGCGGCGCGGCCCTCATTCTCGGCATCGCACCGCGCCTCGTCGGGCTGGCGCTCGTGCCTGTCCTGATCGGCGCCATGCTGGTGCACGTGCCGAACGGCTGGGTCTTCTCCGCCGAGAACGGCGGCTGGGAATATCCCGCCTTCCTCGCCATTGCGGCGGTAACGCAGTTCCTGATCGGCGATGGCGCGGCGGCGCTGCTGCGCTCGGAAAAGATCATTCCGGCCTTTTCGGCGACCACCGCCACCGTGAATGCCTGAAACTAGGCTTCCGGGTGCGCCTTGATCGCCAGGGCGTGAATCGGATTGTTCATCAAATCATCGAGAGCCGCGTTGACCATTCTGTGCTGGTCGATGCGGCTCTTGCCGTTGAAGGCGCTTGAACGGATCGTGACCCGGAAATGCGTTTCGCCACCCTCGCGCCAGCCGCCATGGCCCTGGTGAAGGTGCGATTCGTCCTCGACGTTCAATTCCGAGGGCTGAAATCTGTCCTGCAGACGCTTCTTGATTTCATTTTGAATTCCGGTCATGCCGTCAGCCTCCAAATCAGCGCAACCCGGTGAACTAGCGCAATGATCGTTGTTGCGCCAGCCTTGTTTGCGCCGTCCCGCATTCCCATAATCCGACGTCATGACTCGCAATTCCAAACTCTTCGAAGGCATCCGGGTAAAGAAAACGAAGGGGCGCGCGAAGCCTACGGTTGATCACGCGCCAACCTGCGATCACCCTGAATGCACAAAGCCGGGACCGCACCGCGCGCCGAAAGGCCGTGGGCGCGAGGGGCAGTTTTTCAACTTCTGCCTCGATCACGTGCGTGACTACAACAAGTCCTACAACTACTTCTCCGGCATGGCGTCCGACGATGTTGCCTCCTATCAGCGCGATGCGGCGCTTGGCCATCGCCCGACATGGAAGCTCGGACAGAACGGCGCGAAAGCGAAAAAAGGCCGCGCCCCGCGCGCCGGCCGCTTCGCGTTCGACGATCCCTTCGAAGTGTTCGATGGCGAGGCCGGAGCCGAGCCCGCGGGCGCACGCCGCACCGTGCTTGCCGCGCACAAGCACGCCTTCGAAACACTCGATCTCGAAGAGACCGCGGAGCGCGCCGAGATACGCGCCAAGTTCAAAGCTCTTGTGAAAAGGCACCATCCCGATGTTAATGGCGGTGACAGATCGGGTGAGCATCGCCTGCGCGAAATCATTCAGGCTTACAACACGCTGAAGTCGGCTGGTTTCTGCTGAGCAGACTCACTATTGTCATCGCGAATTCAGCCGGATCCTGGCGTCGCTGGAACAAAGGCCCTCAAAGGCCCGTGCGATGAGGTTTGCGGCAGTCGAAAAGGACAGGACTAATGACCCTTGCCGCAACCGCAACGCCGGACCCCGCACTCGCCGAACCCGATATGAAGGTTTCGGTCCGCCAGGTCTTCGGCATCGACAGTGACATGGAAGTGCCGGCCTATTCGGAGGCCGACGAGCACGTTCCGGAACTGGACCCGGATTATCTGTTCAACCGTGAGACGACGCTCGCCATCCTCGCCGGCTTCGCCTACAACCGCCGCGTCATGGTTCAGGGTTACCACGGGACCGGAAAATCCACGCATATTGAACAGGTTGCGGCCCGTCTGAACTGGCCGTGCGTGCGCGTCAATCTCGACAGCCACATCTCCCGTATCGATCTCGTCGGCAAAGACGCGATCGTCGTGCGCGAGGGATTGCAGGTCACCGAGTTCCGCGACGGCATCCTGCCGTGGGCCTATCAGCACAACGTCGCGCTGGTCTTCGACGAATACGACGCCGGCCGCCCGGACGTGATGTTCGTGATCCAGCGCGTGCTGGAATCATCGGGCCGCCTGACCCTGCTCGACCAGAGCCGCGTCATCCGTCCGCACAAGTCGTTCCGCCTGTTTGCCACCGCCAACACCATCGGCCTCGGCGACACGAGCGGCCTCTATCACGGCACCCAGCAG
>JAGRLC010000124.1 GCA_020441995.1 Rhodobiaceae bacterium | reverse complement strand
TCAGCGCGCCGGTATGGGTGTGGGCGGCTTCCGAGCTTGCGTTGTGGCGCCCCGCCTTCAGCACGATGACCGGCTTGATGCGGGCCGCGACACGCAGCGAACTGATGAAGTCGCGGGCATCGCGAACACCCTCGACATAGAGCAGGATCGCGTCGGTGTGCGGATCGGTGGAGAGGAAATCGACAACGTCGCCGAAGTCGGTATCAGCGGAATTGCCCAGCGACACGATGGCCGAAAACCCCAAATGATGCGGGCCGGCCCAATCGACGATAGCCGAGCACAGCGCACCGGACTGGGAGACAAGCGCAAGCCGTCCCTTCGGCGCGAAGGATCTCAGGAATGTCGCGTTGAGCCCGATCTCCGGCCGCACGATGCCAACGCAGTTCGGCCCGATGAAGCGGATGCCAGCCTTGCGCGCGACAGCGGCCAGTTCAGCCTCGCGGGAACGCCCCTCCTCGCCGACTTCGCCGAAACCCGCCGACAGAACGACGGCGCTTGTGATGCCGGCCTTGCCGCAATCCGCCAGAATGCCGGGAATCGTCGCGGCGGGCGTTGCGATCATCGCCAGATCGACCGGCTCACCGATATCGGCGACGGAGGCGAAACACTTGCGGCCCAGCACCTCATCATGATGCGGATTTACGGGATAGAGCGGCCCCTCAAAGCCCGCGTCAATGATGTTGGCAAAGACCTGCGCACCAACGGAGTCACCGTCCTCGCCCGCGCCGATCACGGCAACGGAAGCGGGATTGAACATCGTCTCGTAACGGTTGGGACC
Source organism: Rhodobiaceae bacterium (assembly GCA_020441995.1). GTDB lineage: Bacteria > Pseudomonadota > Alphaproteobacteria > Rhizobiales > Tepidamorphaceae > JACKJK01. The sequence goes on along the minus strand of JAGRLC010000124.1, from coordinate 15,835 downwards.
CATAGCGGCCTTCTTTCCGGAATTGGGGAAAAATCACCACCGTTTCCGCACACCTTCGCAGGTGCAGCAATGATATTCCGCAATTTACAGGACGTTAACCGCAATACTTAGCGGCGATATGTCAGCCGTTTACCGGCCCATCGCCGACCGCAGCACATCCTCGACGCCAGCGGCAATGCCGAACAGGGCTTCGTCTTCGCCGGCCTTGCCCATCAGCATGAAGCCTGCCGGCGCTTCGCCGTGCGGGGTCATCGGCAGTGATATTCCGCAGCGGTCCAGCCAGTTGCCGACGGACGGATTGCGCAACAGCAGGAAATTGTTGCGGATATAATCCGCATCCTCGGCGCAATCGGCAAAGCGCGGCGGCACGACGGGAATCGTTGGCATGACGATGGCGTCATAGGGCGCGAAGGCTTCCACGGCCTGACCGATCATCCGGGCACGTTCCTGAAGGAGGTGCTCGTATTCGCCCTCTTGCTGGGCCTCCGCACGGCGTATGCGCGAGGCGACACGCTGATCGTATTGCGCCTCCCTGTCCTTGATGAATTGCGCATGGAACTGGAACGCTTCGGCTGTCGCCAGCCCGCCACGGACATTGATTTCCGGAAGGCGGTCGATCGGGGTAAAGGTCACATCGGCAAATTCAGCCCCGGCCGCGGACAGCTTTTGCAGAGCATTTTCGAAAGCCTCGGAGACAACGCTGTCCATGCCGTCGAGCACGAAGTTGCGCAAAACACCGAGCTTCAAGCCGGAGACGGGGCGCGCCTGAAGCTCTTTCGCCCGCTCGCCCGCCAGAACCGCGAAAGCGCTGGCGCAACAGGCCACCGAGTTGGCCAGCGGGCCAATGGAATCGAGGCTTTTCGATAGCGGCACCGTGCCATCCTGCGGCACGCGCGATGCGGTCGGCTTGTAGCCGGTGATGCCGCAGCATGCGGCCGGGATACGGCACGAACCGCCGGTATCAGTGCCAAGCGTCAGCGGCACGATGCCCTCGGCGACACTGACCGCGCCGCCGGAGGAAGATCCGCCGGAGACTCTGCCCACATCGCGCTGCCAGGGCGATGCGGGATCACCGTAATGAGCGTTCATGCCAAGGCCGGAGAAAGCGAACTCCGTCATGTTGGCGCGGCCGAACGGGATGAAGCCCGCCGCGCGCAGCCGCGCGACGGGCGCGGCATCTGCGGCGGCCGGCGGATTGCCTGCGAAAATGCGCGAGCCAGCAGTCGTCACCTCGCCTTCAACGTCGAACAGATCCTTGATCGACACCGGAATGCCTGTGAAGGGCGATGCTGCCCTGCCCTGCCTGCGCGCTTCGTCGGCGGCATCCGCATCGGCGCGTACGCGGTCCGCGTCGATGCTGATAAAGGCAACGTTACCCTGATGCCTGGAACCTTCCGCCCGCTCAAGGCACTGTTCGATCAGCGCGCGCGAGGTCAGGCGGCCGGAAGCCAGCTCATCGGCCAGGGATGCAAGCGTCATTGGTCTCGCGGGAGGTATCGCCACGGCGTTTCCTGTCGTTGTTGCTTTGTCAGGCCTTGACCAGCACACCTTTAACGGCGCGTCCGGAAAAAGCGTTTCTCGTATCGACAATGAGGGCTGCGTTGTCCGCAATCAGATCATAGTCGGTTGCGTCGTGATCGGTTGCCAGCAGCACCGCGTCGAGGCTTTTCAGATAATCCGCGGTCAATTCGACACTCTGTCTGCCCGCGAGGTCCGGATGATCGCGCGTCGGCTTGATCTCCGGAATGAACGGATCGCAATAATCGACCTCCGCACCAAGCTCTTCCAGCTTCTCGATCAGTTCCAGCGACGGGCTTTCGCGCAGATCATCGACATTCTTCTTGTAGGCCGCGCCGGCCACGAGAATACGCGAGCCCGCGAATGGCTTCTGCCTATGCATGCTCAGCGCCAGCCCGAGTTCGGCAATGACATGATCGGGCATGGCGCGGTTGATCTCGCCCGACAACTCAATGAAACGCGTGTTGATGCCAAAGGCGCGCGCGCGCCAGGTCAGATAGAACGGATCGACGGGAATGCAGTGCCCGCCAAGGCCGGGACCGGGATAAAACGGCATGAAACCGAACGGTTTTGTCTTGGCGGCGTCGATCACGTCCCAGACATCGATGCCCATGCGCGCATAGATCAGCTTCAGCTCGTTGACGAGCGCGATGTTGACGGCGCGGAAGACGTTCTCGGTGATCTTGACGGCCTCGGCTGTCTTCAGATCGCGGGTTTCGACGATCTCGTCGACAATCACGGCGTAGAGCGCATGAGCGCGCGCGAGCGCCTTTGGGTCGGCGGCGCCGATTACCTTGGGGATCGAGCGGGTATCGAAGTCGGGGTTGGCCGGGTCTTCGCGCTCTGGCGAATAGACGACGTCGAAATCCTGCCCCGCTTTCAGTCCCGAGCCTTCCAGGATCGGGATCAGGACATCCTCGCAGGTGCCGGGATATGTGGTTGATTCCAGCGAAACGACCTGTCCCTTGCGCAAGACGCCGGCAATCATCCGGGCGGTGTCCTCGACATACTTCATGTCGGGATCGCGATACTCGGTGAGCGGCGTTGGCACACAGATGATGATGGCATCGGCTTTGGCAAGCGCCGACGGGTCGGCCGTACCGGTAAAGCGGTCGGATTTGGCCAGCGTGGCCATGCGTTCAGTCCCGATATGGCTGATATAGGATCTGCCGGCGGCAATCGCGTCGATCTTGGCCTGATCGATGTCGAAACCGATTACATGCATGCCCGCCTGGTGAAAGGCCAGCACGATCGGCAGGCCGACATAGCCGAGCCCAATGACAGCCACGCGGGCAGTGCTATCTTCGATGCGGGAAATGAATTCGTCTGTAGGCATGGACAACCGGGGTTGGGGTAACAACGGGCGCGTCTTAGCACGTGTGGTAACGATATGCAGCGATTGCTTGCCCGGTTCAATTGCATCGTGGAACCGATCCGATATACCGAACGCATGTACAAAGCATGCGGGCCCCGCCCGCACCCATGTTTGCCGGATACGCCATGATCCCGAAAATCATTCCCGTGATCCTTTGCGGTGGAACCGGGCAGCGGCTTTGGCCCGTGTCGCGCGCGACGCATCCCAAGCAGTTTCACCGCCTTTTCGGCGATCTTTCGCCATTCCAGGCAACCGTGGAACGGGTGAGCGGCGGGATGTTTGCGACGCCGATCATCGTGACCGGCAACGATCACCGCTTCCTGGTCGCAGACCAACTGCGGCTCATGAACGCCAAGGCAAAAATCGTGCTGGAGCCGTTGCGAAGGGATTCCTGCGCGGCGATCGCGGCAGCAGCTGAAATTGCGGCCCGCCAGGACGAGGACCCGCTGGTCCTGGTCCTCGCCGCCGATCATGCGATTCCGGACATTGACGGCTTTCTCGATCATGTCAGGCGCGGAGCCAAAGCGGCGCAGGCCGGGCGTATCGTAACCTTCGGTATCAGGCCGAGCGAGCCGGCAACCGGATATGGCTACATCCAGCCCGGCGATGAACTCGATGGCATCGAAGGCGTCAATTCGATTTCCGCTTTCGTCGAGAAACCGGACCGGGAAACCGCGGAACGCTATGTTGCCGAAGGCTATCTGTGGAACTCGGGCAACTTTTTGTTTCGCGCCAGCGATTTCCTGGGCGAATTGCAGCGTCTTGCCCCCGACATCGCGGAGCCTGTCCGTCAATCCGTCGACGCGGCCACGACCGATCTGGATTTCCTGCGCCTTGAACCGCAGCACTTCGCGGATTCCCGCGCCACATCGGTCGACTACGCCGTGATGGAGAAAACCGGCCTTGCCGCGGTGGTGCCATCCGATTTCGGCTGGTCCGACATCGGCTCCTGGAATGCGGTCTGGGCCATCGCCGAAAAGCAGGACAACGGCAATGCCGCCATCGGGCATGCCGTGTTCCAGGATTCATCGAATTCATTCGTCCATTCATCCGACACGCTGACAGCGGTTCTCGGCCTCGACGATGTGATCGTTGTATCCATGCGCGACACGGTACTCGTCGCCGCCCGCGACAAATCCGAGGACGTGAAGGCCCTTGTGAACAATCTCGCCGCCGCCGGGCGTGAGGAAGTGAACGAGCACAAGCGGGTATACCGGCCCTGGGGCGATTACGAGCAGGTCGATGCCGGCCACCGCTACCAGGTCAAACGCATTACCGTGAAACCTGGCGGGCGGCTGTCGCTTCAAAGCCACCGTCACCGCGCGGAGCACTGGGTCGTGGTGACGGGAACGGCGAAGGTGACGATCGATGGCGAGGAATTCATCGTCCACGAGAACCAGTCGACCTTCATTCCGATCGGCGCCACGCACCGGCTCGAAAATCCCGGGAAGATCCCGCTTGAGATCATTGAGGTTCAATCGGGCAGTTATCTGGGAGAAGACGACATTATCCGCTACGAGGACATTTACGGCCGCGACTGAGCGCTTCTATTTGACCTGACGGCTTGCCCTTAAAACCCCACCGCCTTATTGGCTGTTCCCTGCCCGGCTCACGCCATTCCACCCCGCCTGCCCGGCTTCACGTATGGACTTCAGGGGCCGATGAACAACATGAACTCCATACAGGGACAGGACGGCGGCGTATCCATCCTGCTCGCCACATTTAATGGCGAACGGTTCTTCCGCGAGCAGCTTCAGTCGCTTGAGAATCAGACATACGGCAACTGGCGATTGCTCATTTCCGACGATGGCTCGACAGATGCCACGCTGGAGATCGTGGAAGAATTTCGAACCGGAACAACACACACGGTCGAGGTCATCGAAGGTCCCCGCAGGGGATTTGTCAGAAACTTCCTGGGTATGGTCGCGTGCGCGGACCGCGCTAGCGCCTACTATGCCTTCTGCGACCAGGACGACATCTGGGACCCCGACAAGCTGGAGCGGGCGATCTCGTGGCTGAGCGCACAACCTGTTCAGACACCGGCGCTCTACTGCTCGCGGACCCGCAACATCGACGAAGCCGGCAATACCATTGGCTACTCGCCGCTATTTTCCCGTCCGAAGAACTTTACCAACGCGCTCGTCCAGAGCATTGCCGGCGGGAATACCATGGTCATCAATAGCGCCGCGGCGGAACTGTTGAGAGCGTTTGGCACAGCCATCGACGTGCCGAGTTACGACTGGTGGTCATACCTTGTCGTGACGGGCTGCGGCGGGGTTGTGAAATACGATCCCGAACCGGCCATCGGCTATCGCCAGCATGCGGAAAATCTGGTCGGCGCCAACACCGGACTTCGAGCCCTCGTGAAACGTCTCGGCATGCTCAACGCCGGACGGTTCCGGTTCTGGAGCGAGCAGCATATCGCCGCTCTGGAGCCCTCAAGTCATCTGCTGACAGAGGAAAATCAGGCGCAATTTGACAGGTTCCGCCAGATCAGGTCCTCGGCATTCCCGCTCAACCTCTATCACCTCGTGAAAGGTGGATTTTACCGCCAGACACTGATTGGGAATATCGGCCTGTGGGTCGCGGTGCTGTTCAGGAAGATTTGAGAGCGTGGCGGCCGTCACGCCAGACCGCCGCCGCGAGCACGCCAGTCAGAACAACATAGAACCAGCCAAGTTCGAACATCTGGATCGAACTGTTGAAAAACGAAGACACGACGCTTTGAAGAACGACCGCCTGGCCCATACAGGCATAGAAGCCAGTACCCCAAAAAATACGCAACGGCGCCGCCCACAGCGCGATCAATCCCACCAGGCCGAGAATCCCGAAGGGGATCATTACCGCCACAAACTGGTTGTGGGGATCGTCGGTGATGAGCGCCTCCGAGATTTTGCTGTCACGGGAGGCGGCCTCGTAGCGGGACCAAAGCGAACCCGTTCCGTGTCCGAAAACAGGCCGCTGAGAGATCAGGCTCAGTCCCACCCTCAGCAATTCATAGCGGACGCCTGAACTCGTGACCTGCCCGCTATCCAGGCTGTTCTGGATTTCGGTGTCTATGACATCAAAGCGATCCCTGATCTGAGGCACGCCCATGTAAACAGCGCCTGCCAGGAGACTGACCGCCACAAAGCCGGCCAAAGCGCCTTTCCAGCCCATGGTCTGCCAGAACAAAAGCCCCACGAGGGAGAGCAGCACCAGAACGCCTGTGCGTGACGGTGTAATGAACAGCAGATGGGATACGAGCAGCGCTGCGAGGACTATCGCACCGATGGCAAGCCGCCGGCAGGAAGCCATCCGGCGGATGGCGAAAAGCAGCAAACCGTGCGCGGCCACCGCGCAACCGATGTTCATCAGGAAATAGGTGCCGAAGGGAACACCGCGAAACATGGGCTTGTCCGGCCAGAAAGAGGCTTCGGGCCAGTAGAAATGCAGCAGCGAAAGCGAAAGCAACACCAAAAGGCTGGCGAACGCGGCAAGCAAAACCCGCTCGGGCCAACGTCCCCTGGCAACGACAAGGGTGATCATGGGGATGAAGAGCAGCTTCAAGTAGTGTTCGAAATGGTCGAGCATGTCTGGGAGCGGCGCATCGCTCCAAAGAACGCCAAGAGGGAACAGCGCGAGAAAGGCGGCGATGGACAAGACCAGCGGCGCGCGCCAATGCCAGCGCAGCTTCTGGAAATCGCCACGAAAGGCGAAAACCGCCAATAATACGCCTGCCGCGAGGCCAACGCCCGTCGTCGAAAGGCAAAGTACAAGCGCAAGCGCAACCGTTGCCCACTGCGCCACCCGCCAGCGATCGGTCAGCCTGCGCAGGCGGAGCGTAAAATCAAGCAACATGGCGATATCATTGTCCCTCGACGTAGGGACGAATGCGCTTCACCCAGACCTGATAGGCTTCCGCGTTGAGATGCAGGCCGTCATAGGTGTAACGGGCGTCCAGATATCCGTCCTCGTTGGCGAAATCGCCTGTCAGATCTATGAACGTGTAGCCGTGCTTTTTCGCCTGCTCAGCGAGGAATTCGTTGATAGGGCGCAGCGTCTCAACATCGAAAAGCCGCGGCCAGGGCTCGCCGGTGGGGAGTATCGCGTGGACGTAGATTTTTGTTTGCGGCGCTTCGGCAGCCAGTTTGTCGAGAAGGCTGGCGTACGTCTCCTCAAGTTCATCAATGTCCAGGATCAGGTCCGAGAAATTGAGATCGTTGATCCCGAGCATCATGAAGACTTTGGCAGGATGAGAGCGTGTAATGTGGTGGCGGCGCCAGAACATGTGATAGCTCGTCGTCCCACGGGCTCCGACATTGATGATATCGGTATCCGGAAACCAGAAGCTCCAGAAGCCTTCTTCTATGAACGAATCCCCGGCAAAGACGATATCCGCATCGCGAGTTCCCATACCCTCTATTTGCAGGCGGCGGCGCTGATATTCGGTATCGGCATGGTCGATTTCCCACTGCCAGAAGTAGTTGAACGTGAAAATATTTGAGGCGATCAGCGTAATGACAACAACAGCCATCACTGCGATAATGCGCTTATATTTCCGGTCAATATAGGATTTCAAACGCTGAACGAACGCCATGATGCTCTTCCACGGATCTTGCGGGAAGCTGCCTGGCGCATGTTTCCGGCCCCATCCCGCGCCGCGCCGTGATACAGGACTGCAAAGAGAATGTCTGCCCTTTTCCTCGGCCGCATATTAGGTCGAAACGGCCAGTTGGGGCCGGATATTCATCACTGCCATTGATGTGGCAAAGAGAACCATATTCCCGTATCAGGACCACCATCCAAGTCAGTGTCTGGATCATATCACCTCATGCATGTCAGCAGCCTGGAAATACCTGAGATCAAGCTCGTCGAGCCCAGGAAACATGGCGATGAGCGCGGGTTTTTCTCCGAAGTCTTCAATGCCCGCCTGTTTGCCGGGCATGGCATCGATGCCACGTTCGTGCAGGACAACCATTCCCTGTCCCGCGATGCTGGCGTCATCCGCGGCCTGCATTTCCAGGCGCCGCCACACACGCAGGGCAAGCTCGTCCGTGTCGTGCGCGGAGCGGTATGGGACGTTGCGGTGGATATACGGCACGGCTCGCCAACCTTCGGAAAGCATGTTGCCGCCGAACTCAGCAATGAGAACTGGAGGCAGCTATGGATTCCAGCCGGTTTCGCGCACGGATTCTGCACCCTGCAACCGAATACCGAAGTGGTGTACAAGGTCACGGATTACTATGCGCCCGAAGCCGATTTCGGTGTCGCCTGGGACGATCCCGCACTGAAGATCGATTGGCCCGTCGCCGCGGATGAGGCCGTATTATCCGACAGGGACAGGAAACATCCCCGGCTTGAGGACTTGCCTGCTTATTTTCCGTAACCAAACAAAGCACCCAGCAGCACGGATTGTGCTAATTCCCAGACCGCGTGCGCGGGCACCCCTGCTTATCGCATCAGCAACACTGACGGGCCCGGCCCAAGAGAGATCCAATGCGTATACTCGTAACCGGCGGCGCCGGATTTATCGGATCGAACCTGTGCCGGCACCTTGTAACCCGTGCAGATACGCAGGTGCTCAATATCGATCTGATGACATACGCGGCGCACCCGCAAGCGCTCAGCGACCTTGCCGGAACCGCGAATTACAAGCACCTGAAGATCGACATTTGCGATTCAGCCGCCGTCGGCGACGCAGTGAGCGCCTTCGATCCCGATGCGATCATGCATCTTGCCGCGGAAAGCCATGTCGACCGTTCGATCGACAAGTCCGATGCCTTCATCCGCACCAATGTGCTTGGCACGCACACGCTTCTTGAGGCAGCCCGCCGCCATTTCGAAAACCTGCCACAGGAGCGGCGCGATGCGTTCCGCTTCCTGCATGTATCCACCGACGAGGTGTACGGTTCACTTGGCGAGGAAGGGCTCTTCCGGGAAGATACGCCCTATGATCCTTCATCGCCCTACTCGGCCAGCAAGGCGTCATCCGATCATCTCGCCTCGGCCTGGCATCGCACCTATGGCCTGCCGGTGCTGATTTCGAACTGCTCGAACAATTACGGCGCCTACCAGTTCCCGGAAAAGCTGATCCCGCTGATGATCCTGAACGCACGCGACGGCCTGGCGCTGCCGGTCTATGGCGACGGCTCGAACGTGCGCGACTGGCTGCATGTCGACGATCATGTCCGGGGGCTTGTACGCGTGGCCGAGGCTGGAACGCCGGGCGAGACCTACAATATCGGCGGCAACAGCGAGAAGACCAATCTCGAGGTCGTCGAAACGATCTGCCGGCTGATGGACAAGCACAATCCCGCCGGCGCGCCGCATAACCGCCTGATCAGCTTCGTCACGGACCGGCCCGGCCACGATTGGCGCTATGCGATCGACGCGGGAAAGATTCAGTCGGAACTTGGATGGCGCGCCGAGGAAAGCTTTGAAACGGGTATCGACAAGACCGTGAGTTGGTATCTCGAGAACGAAGCCTGGTGGCAGCCGCTACGCAAAGGCTATGCGGGCACGCGCCTGGGACTTAGATCGTCACCGGAAACGGGGGGAGGCAAGAAATGAAGGGCATCATTCTCGCCGGAGGCAAGGGGACGCGGCTTTACCCCATGACGCTGTCCGTCTCCAAGCAACTGCTGCCGGTCTACGACAAGCCGATGATCTACTATCCGCTGAGCGTGCTGATGATGGCGGGCATCCAGGATATATTGATCATCACGACGCCCGAGGACCGCAACCAGTTCGAGCGGCTGCTTGGCTCCGGCGCAAAATGGGGCATCCAGCTGAGCTATGCGGTCCAGCCCGAACCCGGCGGCCTCGCGCAAGCCTATATCATTGGCGAGGAGTTCGTTGCCGGTGAGCCCTCAGCCCTGATCCTCGGCGACAATCTCTATTTCGGTCACGGCCTGCCCGAAGCGCTGCAACAGGCGGCCGCACGCACCACTGGCGCCACTGTGTTCGCCTATCAGGTGCATGATCCGGAGCGTTACGGCGTCGTTTCATTCGATTCCGACGGCCGCGCCACCGAGATTGAAGAAAAGCCGAAGCAGCCGAAATCGAACTGGGCCGTGACAGGGCTTTATTTTTACGATGGCAAGGCGCCGGAAATCGCGGCGTCGCTTGAAAAGTCGCCACGCGGCGAGCTTGAAATCACCGATCTCAACCGCGTCTACCTGGAAAACTCCGTGCTCAACGTCGAGCGCCTGGGGCGCGGCTTTGCCTGGCTCGATACCGGCACACCGCAATCGCTTGTTGAAGCAGCGGAGTTCGTGCGCATTCTCGAACAGCGCCAGGGCTTGCGCATTGCCTGCCCGGAGGAGATCGCTTTCCGCCAGGGGTTCATTGATCGCGCGGGGCTTGCCGAAGCGGGACAGGCGCTGGCCAACTGCGATTACGGACAATACCTGCTCGACCTCGCCAACCGGGCCGAAGACTAGCCTGCCTTACGGCTGCTCGTCCGGTCCCCCGGCCAGCGCGCGCACGCACTCGCGCACGCCGTCTTTCCAGTGCGGCAGTCTGACCCCGAACGCGGCTTCAAGCGCACCGCAATCCAGCCGCGAGTTGGCAGGCCGCGCAGCCTTGGTCGGATAATCGCCGGTCATGATATCGGTGACAGCGGCAGCGGGCATCGAATGCTCCCGCGCCCGCGCGAAAATCTCACGCGCCAGCCCGGCCCAGTTCGTTTCCCCGCGTCCCGCCGCATGGAAAACGCCCCAGGGGACGGTGCCGGGGTCATCCGAGATGCGATGCGCCAAGGCGACAATCGCGGCGGCCAGATGCGGTGCGTAAGTCGGGCTTCCATACTGGTCGGCAACAACGCTGACCGTGTCGCGATCCGCCGCAAGCCGCAGCATCGTCTTGACGAAATTGGCGCCATATTCGCTATGCACCCACGCCGTGCGCAGGATGACATGGCGCGGCGCGGCAGCGGCCACGCGCCGCTCGCCCTCGAGCTTGGATCGCCCGTAAACGGATACCGGACAGGTCGGGTCGCTCTCGCTATAGGGAGCGGTTTTCGCGCCGTCGAAAACGTAGTCGGTCGAGATATGGATCAGCGGAACAGCCGCGTGCGCGCATGCGGCGGCGAGCGATCCCGCGGCGGCCGCATTGATCGCAAAAGCCTCGGCCTCGTTGTCCTCGGCATTGTCGACAGCGGTATATGCGGCGCAATTGATCACGGCGTCCGGCGCATACCGGTCAATTGCCGCCGCAATCGCGGCGCTGTCGGAAATATCGAGTTCAGCGCGATCAGGGAACACCGCCTCAACGGTTTTCCGGTCAGCCACGACAGACGCAATGCTGCGGCCAAGCTGACCGCCACCGCCGGTCGTCAACAGGCGCAACGCCATCAACGAGCACTCCCCTTTTCCCGCGATTAGCGCTTTAACACAAACGCTTCCGGCATGTCCCGCCTGAGCTGGCAATGATATTTTGAGAGTTTAGCGCCAGGATTATTGTCCTGTTATATTTGAAGCAATGTGGCCTGATCCCGCTTCAATAGCTCGTCATAATAAGGAATGGATTTAACAAGGCCATCGCGCAATGAAACCGTCGGCTCCCAATCGAGCAATGATTTTGCGAGCGTTATATCGGGGCGGCGCTGCCTGGGATCGTCCTGCGGCAAAGGCATATTGACGACCTTCGACTTCGAGCCCGTCAGTTCTATGACGAGATCGGCCAGTTGGCGCATCGTGACTTCGCCGGGATTGCCGAGATTGACCGGACCGGTGATGCCGCTATCCGTGTTCATCATGCGCATCATGCCTTCGATCAGATCGTCCACATAGCAGAAGGCGCGCGTCTGACTGCCGTCGCCGAACACGGTGATGTCTTCGCCGCGCAGTGCCTGGATGATGAATGTGGAAACCACACGGCCATCATTGGCGTGCATGCGCGGCCCATAGGTGTTGAAGATGCGCACGACCTTGATTTCGAGATCGTGCTGGCGGCGATAGTCGAAGAACAGCGTCTCGGCACATCGCTTGCCCTCGTCATAGCAGGCACGCACACCTGTCGTGCTGACATTACCCCAATAGCTTTCCGGCTGTGGATGGACAGCCGGGTCGCCGTATATTTCCGACGTTGATGCCTGAAGGATTTTCGCCTTCACCCGTTTGGTCAGCCCCAGCATATTGATCGCACCGTGGACACTGGTCTTCGTAGTCTGCACGGGGTCGCGCTGGTAGTGGATCGGCGAAGCTGGACAAGCGAGATTGTAAATCTCGTCGACCTCCACATAAAGCGGGAACGTCACATCGTGGCGGATCAGCTCGAAATACGGGTTGCCCAGAAGGTGCGCTATATTTTCCTTGCTGCCGCTATAGAAATTATCGACGCAGAGGACATCGCAGCCGTTTGCGAGCAATCGTTCGCACAAATGCGAGCCCAAAAAGCCCGCACCACCTGTGACCATCACTCTCAGGCGTTTTGATGTATGCATATCCGACAATCCAATATTGGACGAAATCACCGGCTCAGAGAAAGCCAACCGCTTTACGGCGCGCTCGCTTCATTGCGTTGAAACAATTCTGATTGCACATGCACAGCTTGCGGACCAGCAATATGAGCAAAAAAGATACCGCAATATCGCATGCCCTTGACGCCATCTCAGACGCGACGGGCAGCACTCCGGATCATTTCCAAGCGGAGGCTAACGCACACACGCACCAGCCTAATCGTTGACCGGCGTTACGGGCGATCCCAAGCCAGCGCGAATGACATGATCGGCCAGCTTTGCCGGGCCAGTCTTGTCAAAACATAGCAGTTCAATACGATCGCCATCCTGAATACCGCCCCCTGATTCAACGCCTTCCAGCAGGATTTTGAATCCACATGTGCTTGATGCGTACGGGTAAATGGCTTGTATATCCGGGCGCTCCACCCGCTCTATTTTGTAATCCTTAAATTTTATGCCGTTTATAAGCACATCAAATTGCCGTACACCAAGCCCGCAGGGACTAATTGCCCATCCCTCAATCAATATATTTTCACCTTCGTAATTTACGACCTCAATATCACTAATGTATTTATCCGATATTCTCCATTCACCGCCTTTGTAATCAGTCAAACTATGATTTATATTTTCGCCACAGATATTTGAAAGCTCTACAATTTCTTTATTTACATCCAACATCAATGATTCAAAGGGAATTTCCTCTATTTCATTTTTATCATGAAACGTAAAGTAAGAACGATCTTTATCCTTCTCATAAATTGAGGCGCTTCCCCGACTCTTTTTCCTGGCCATGAACTCAGCAAAAGATTTGACTACATAATGATTTATTCGCATCGGGTGCCACTGCACAGCATGCGATAATCCCCCTCCCCTAACCGGGTGATCGACAACCGCTTCGCCATTCACCGTGATCGTCCTGTAACCGGGCTTGAGAACAAACTGATGCGGATTGCCCCCCACTCTTTCATAGGCCGCCGATCTAATTACGGTCTTATAATGATGGTTGCTGATATCCGATTTATCAGCGCGGCGAGTAAATGACTCCGCAACTCTTCCCTTGGGCGCATCTTCGTGAAACGAGGATCCATAAATCGCCCAATTCAAGACAACCGCACCGACATCATCAGGAAGTTCTCTGAAATAATTCTCAATATCAAAACCTTCCATAGAAGGCATAATAAATTCATCCGCATCAATGAACGCTATCCAATTCACTTTCTTGGAATATTTCTCCAACAACTCCTCATAGGCAGATAGTTGCGGCGGCTTTGTTCCCACTGTTGGAAAAGATATAAAATCAACAATTCCGGCGGATGATAATTTGCCGAGTATCTCTTTGGTTCCATCCGTACTATCATTATCTGCAATAAAGGCCGCACCGAAACCAATTGACCGATGATGCGCTATCCACTCCAATATATATGGAGCCTCATTTTTCACGATGCCCGCTATGGCTAAAAGAGGCACCCCTCTATCCACTTCAGGCCATGAGTAGGAAAACCCCTCACCCCTGAGTGAAAGATTTGGCGAATAATAAGGATCACTAGTTAAGTATTCACCCCATTTCTGTACCATGTAACGTACTTCAGATTTAAATCTCTCGATGTTCTCCGGAGATGCGTCCAAACCTCGGGAGGGACTTTCGTGATGATATAATTCAGCAAATGGAGTCCACACATTACGATAACCGGCATTTTGAACCCTGATGCAAAAATCAACATCATTGAACGCAACTTTCAAATCTTTTTCATTTAACCCATTCATCTCCCTGTATATCGATTTACGAACAAGCAAACAGGCGGCCGTGACTGCACTATAATTTTGCACAACAACGGCACGTCCGAAATAACCAGGATTCTCACGCAGGGCATTCAAATGCGCGTGACTGGCAACGCCATTGAAGCCTAATATTACCCCCGCATGTTGTATTCTGTTATTTTTATAGTATAATTTCGCACCAACGCAGCCAATTTCGTCCTGCTGTGCCCAAGATACCAATTCAGATAGCCAATCTGAATTGATAACCTCAATATCATTATTTATTAAACCAATAATATCTCCGCGAGCATGCTCAACTGCGTGATTATTTATTTTTGAGTAATTGAATTCTCCGGGATATGATAATATTTTTATATTATTTATATTGCTTATATTTTTAAAATACTGAAACGTTTCCTGTTGTTCAGATCCATTGTCAACAATGATAATCTCATAATGTGGGTATTCGGTCTTTTTGAGAATCGACCCGACCGCTGCGCTCAGAAGATCAACGCGATCACGCGTAGGTATAATTAATGAAACGAAGGGCGGAGGGGACTCAATTTCGTGCCTTATACGGTAAAATGGAAATCTCGGAACCTTGCTGACCCTGGCGCGCCGAGAGGTGCGTTGAAGGTGGTCTTCGAGAGCGCGGATCCCAGCCTTAAATGCGTAAGATTTTTCGTCGTATGCCAGCGCCGTTGACCCCTCAACGGCCCGCCAATGGTAAAGAATTTTGGGAATGTGCAAGATCGTCCGGAAATCAATCCGCTCGATCACCCGCAGAAGGAGATCGTAATCCTGACTGCCTTCATATCCAGGCCGCCACCCCCCAACCGTCCTGATGAGATCCGCCCTAAGAACAGTTAGGTGGTTTAGATAGTTCATTGACCGGAAAAGTTCGGGGGAAAAATCCGGTTTGAAATACGGCTGATACCGCCGCCCCGTAACGCCGATTTTGTCTTCGTCGCTGTAAATCAGGTTGGCGTCGGGATTGTCGGCTATCGCTAATGCGACCTCCGCGAGTGCATTAGGCGCCAAAACATCATCATGGTCCAACAAGGCGATCCACGCGCCGCCGGATATCGAAAACGCTGAATTTGTGGCGTGACAAATATGGCCGTTCACATCGCGATGAATGACTTTTATTCGCGGATCACGGTCACACCACTCGGCAATCCGCCTCCTGACATGCGCCTCAGTTGAAGCATCGTCCGCAATGCACAACTCCCACTCGGGGTATACTTGCGCAACAACAGACTCTATCGCTTTATCAAGCAGCGATTCAGGCGTGTTGAAAACAGGCATGAGAACACTGATCCGTGGCCTCGTGTCCACACGCCCAATCCGCTCTCTTAAATTCTTTAAATCGCGACTCTCATTATAATCGTTGGCTTTAATCCAAGCCTCATAATTGGAATTATCTTCCTTATTTGCAAATCTCTCAGAAAGCCTTGTAAACATATTTCCTTTACTAAAGTTTCTATACTGCTTAAATCGATATAATAATAATTTCGGATCTTCCTTCATTTGCCTAATGGTCAAATCGACAAGCCAATATAGTTTTCTTATTCCGCGCAAATGTATAAGTCGAATATGAGAACAATTTATCTCATTTGACTTACATTTAATCCAAATACTTATTTTATTATAATTATCTGGTATAAAAAAAGTTATCTTATTTTTGTTTTCATAAGAAAACATATTAATTGAATCATCGTTTACACTGGAATGTTTTTCTA
>JAGRLC010000123.1:1566-5865 GCA_020441995.1 Rhodobiaceae bacterium | reverse complement strand
TTGGATCACGAGCCTCGTCCTTTCATTTGTTGCCGCCTGGGAGGAAGGCGGAGCAGCGGCCCTTCAAGGGAGCCGCGCGTGCAGAATGATCTGGGGGGCCGGCAGTCCCGGCCCGCCAACCTAGACCCGGCGGCGCTTCCGCGGACGGCACCCGTTATGGGCGATCGGCGTCACGTCGCGAATCGACGTGATGGTGAAGCCTGACGACTGGAGGGCGCGCAGCGCGGATTCCCGGCCGGAGCCCGGTCCCGACACCTCGACCTCGAGCGTCTTCACGCCATGCTCGGCCGCCTTCTTGCCAGCGTCCTCCGCAGCCATCTGCGCGGCAAAAGGCGTCGACTTCCGGGACCCCTTGAACCCCATCAGTCCGGCCGACGACCAGGAGATCGCGTTCCCCTGCGCGTCGGTGATGGTGATCATGGTGTTGTTGAAGCTGGCGTTCACATGCGCAACGCCCGAAGCGATGTTCTTGCGCTCTCGGCGGGCGACGCGCTTGGTGTCCTTGGCCATGGCTGTTGTCTTCGTCCTTGTGTCCCGGCCCGTGCGCTGTGCGCGTCAGCCGGCTTGTCCTTGATTACTTCTTCTTGCCGGCGATTGCCTTTGCCGGCCCCTTGCGGGTGCGGGCATTGGTATGCGTGCGCTGACCGCGAACCGGAAGGCCACGGCGATGGCGCAGACCGCGGTAGCAGCCCAGATCCATCAGACGCTTGATGTTCATCGCGACATCGCGGCGCAGGTCACCCTCGACCATGTAGTCGCGGTCAATGACTTCACGAATTTTCAGCACTTCGGCGTCGCTGAGTTCGTTCACACGGCGGGTCTCCGCGATATTGACCTTCTCGCAGATTTCCTTCGCCTTGTGGGCGCCGATGCCATGAATGTACTGCAGCGCGATGGGAACGCGCTTTGCCGTCGGAATGTTGACGCCTGCAATGCGGGCCATGTTTTCTCTCCAGCGCGGCCCTTCAAGGGCCTGGTTCGCAACAATTTTTCAGGAAGTTGCGCGACCGGTGACCTGTAAATCGAACAACACCGCTCCCCGGCAGGCGCTAGGCACCCCCGAAGGCGGTTGATTCAACTCGCTAATGGAAGGCCGGTGATATAGGAACGATGGCCCTCAAGTCAACCTTTCGCTTGGCTTCCCTTGTCTTTTGGTTTCAACCCTCGAGCGCGGCAACGACGGAAGCCGTCACCGCATCGATATCCTGCATCCCGTCAACCGTCTTAAGCTCGCCGGTCGAGCGGTAATAGTCCGAAAGCGGCGCGGTCTGTTCCCGGTAGGCAACAAGACGCTTGCGGAACGCTTCCGGATTGTCGTCTGCGCGCACCTGACCGCCAGCCGCCTTGGTTTCGGCAACGCGATTCTCCATGCGCTTGACCAGTTCGTCCTCGTTCACGGTCAGCTCGATAACCGCGTCGAGAGCGATTCCCTTGCTCTTCAGCATCTCGCCGAGCGCCCCGGCCTGCCCCACCGTGCGCGGGAAGCCGTCGAGAATGAACCCGTTCTGCGCGTCGGCCTCATCGAGCCGGTCCGCGATGATCGCGACAACGATCTCGTCGGGGACGAGACCGCCTGATTCCATGATCGGCTGCGCCTTCATGCCAACAGGCGTTTTCGCGGCAACGGCGGCGCGCAACATGTCGCCGGTGGAAAGCTGGACCGCGCCGTAGCGTGTCTCGATCCGCTTTGCCTGAGTTCCCTTGCCCGCCCCTGGCGGTCCCAGCAAAATCAGCCTCATCTGCGTTTATTCCCCCTCAGTTTGGACTTCTTGATGAGTCCCTCATACTGGTGCGCCAGCAGGTGTCCCTGAACCTGCGCGACCGTATCCATCGTAACGGAAACGACGATCAGAAGCGACGTGCCGCCGAGATAGAACGGGATGCCGGAATAGCCGATCAGGAATTCCGGCAGCAGGCAGACAACCGCCAGATAGGCCGCGCCCAGAACCGTGATGCGCGTCAGAACGTAGTCGATATATTCGGCGGTCTTTTCGCCCGGACGGATACCGGGGATGAAGCCGCCATGCTTCTTCAGATTGTCGGCGGTGTCCTTCGGGTTGAACACGATCGCCGTGTAGAAGAAGGCGAAGAAGATGATCATCGCCGCGTAAAAGGCGAGATAGAGCGGCTGGCCGTGACCAAGCAGGGTCGTGACCGTCGTCAGCCATTCCGGCCCCTTCCCTGCGCTGAAGTTGGCGACCGTGATCGGCAGCAGCAGCAGCGAGGACGCGAAGATTGGCGGAATGACGCCGGCCGTGTTGAGCTTCAGCGGCAGGTGCGAGGATTCGCCCTGGAACATGCGGTTGCCCATCTGGCGCTTGGGATACTGGATCAGCAGGCGGCGCTGGGCGCGCTCGACATAGACGATCGCAACGATCACGCCGGTGAGCAGCACGGCGAGGCCAAGGATCAGCGGCGTCGAAATCGCGCCCTGGCGGCCAAGCTCGGCCATATTGGCCAAGGCTGAAGGGAACGAGGCCACAATACCGGCGAAAATGATCAGCGAAATGCCGTTGCCGACGCCGCGCTGGGTGATCTGCTCGCCAAGCCACATCAGGAACACCGTGCCGCCGACCAGCGTGATCACGGTGGAAACGCGGAAAAACAGGCCCGGATCGATGACCACGTTGCCGGAGCCTTCAAGCCCGACGGCAATGCCGTAAGCCTGAATGGTTGCCAGCAGCACCGTACCGTAGCGGGTGTACTGGTTGAGCTGCTTGCGGCCCTGCTCGCCTTCTTTCTTCAAGGCTTCCAGCGTCGGCGAAACCGTCGTCAAGAGCTGGATGATGATCGATGCCGAGATATACGGCATGATATTGAGCGCGAAGATCGCCATACGCTGTACGGCGCCGCCGGCAAACGTGTTGAAAAGGCCGAGAATACCGCCGGAGTTGCGGTTGAACATGTCAGCAACGGCACCGGGGTCGATGCCGGGCAGCGGGATGTATGTCCCAAGGCGATAAACGAGCAGCGCACCCAGTGTGAACCAGATGCGCTTCTTCAGTTCCTCGGCCTTGGCCAGTGCCCCGAAATTCAGGTTGGCAGCAAGTTGCTCGGCAGCTGACGCCATGAAGTGTCTCCGCTTGTCGCCCGCCCTGAACCCCGGTAAGCCGGATCATACCGGCACGATCGGGACCAGACGGGCTTGTCCGGCACCCGAAAGCCTTCAGGCCTTCGCGCCGTCCTCGTCTGCCTTCTTCGCCGGCGCCAGCACTTCCACGCTGCCGCCCGCCTTTTCGATCGCTTCCTTCGCGGCGGCCGAAACACCGGCAACCTTGAACGCGACCTTTGCCTTCAGTTCGCCGCGCGACAAGATACGCACACCATCCTTCGGGCGGCGGATAACGCCGGCCGCAACAAGGGCGGCGGCATCAACCGGCGCCTTGGCGTCGAGCTTGCCGGCGTCGATCGCGGCCTGGATGCGATCCAGGTTCACCGCATTGAACTTCAGCGCGTTGGGCTTGTTGAAGCCACGCTTGGGCAGCCGGCGATGGATCGGCATCTGGCCGCCCTCGAAGCCCTTGATGGCAACGCCGGAACGGGCCTTCTGACCCTTGTGGCCACGCCCGGCCGTCTTGCCGAGGCCCGAACCGATACCGCGTCCAACCCGCTTGCGGGCCTTGTGGGCACCTTCGTTGTCACTGATCCCGTTGAGCTTCATATCGGTATCTCCGTCCGCGGTTGCAATGTTTGGCCCGCGGGCTTTCACTAAAATGTTGACTTCAAGCCTCGTCGACGACGCGCACGAGGTGAGCCACCTTCTTGATCATGCCGCGAACCGCGGGCGTATCTTCCAGCGTGCGGCGGCGATTCATCTTGTTGAGGCCGAGGCCGATGAGCGTGGCGCGCTGTTCGCCTGGACGGCGCAGCGGGCTGCCGATCTGCTCGACCGTGACTGTCTTCTTGGCCATGGTGCTTAGCCCTTCCTGGATACTGTCGCGGTTCAGCCTTCAGCCATGTCGCTGCTTTCGCGGCGACGCGACTGGAGCGTTGAAACCTTCAGGCCACGGCGTGCGGCGACCGAACGCGGGCTGTCTTCTTCCTTCAGCGCCTCGAAAGTCGCGCGAACCATGTTGTACGGGTTCGACGTGCCGAGCGACTTGGCAACGACGTCATGCACACCCAGCGTCTCGAACACGGCGCGCATCGGGCCGCCCGCGATGATGCCGGTGCCGGGAGGCGCGGCGCGCAGAACGACGCGGCCAGCGCCATGACGGCCGGCGACATCGTGATGCAGCGTACGGCCTTCACGCAGCGGAACGCGGATCATCTGCCGCTTGGCGGATTCGGTCGCCTTGC
>JAGRLC010000123.1:0-1420 GCA_020441995.1 Rhodobiaceae bacterium | reverse complement strand
TCTACGAATTCGCTGTCGCGCTCTTCTCGCATATTGGGATTTGCCATCGTCGTATCTTGTCCGTTGCTGGCGCCGTAAAGCGGCCTGTAAACCTTAGAATTCGAGACCGCCCTCGCGGGCGCTGTCGGCCAGGGCCTTGATCCGGCCGTGATAGATGTAGGGTCCGCGGTCGAAAACAACCTTGGAAACACCCTTCTGCTTGGCGCGCTCCGCAACCAGCTTGCCGACTTCGGCAGCCGCGGCTGTGTCCGCACCTGTCTTGAGCTTGCCCTTCAGCTCTTTTTCGAGCGTCGAAGCCGCGGCAAGCGTTGCCCCCGTCAGATCGTCGATGACCTGGGCGTAGATGTTCTTGGAAGACCGGTAGACCGACAGACGCGGACGGCCGGAATTCACCTTGCGGATTTCGCGGCGTACACGCGCTGAGCGGCGCTGCACCGTCGTCATTGAGTTGTTTTTCATGGCCGGCCTACTTCTTCTTGCCTTCCTTGCGGACGACGTATTCGTCCGAATACCTGATGCCCTTGCCCTTGTAGGGCTCCGGCTCGCGCCACTTGCGGATGTTGGCGGCGACCTGACCGACGCGCTGCTTGTCGATGCCGGTGACGACGATTTCCGTCGGCTTGGGGCATGCGATCTGCACGTCGGAAGGAATCTCGAAATTCACGTCGTGGCTGTAGCCGAGCGCCAGCTGGAGGGTCTTACCCTGAACAGCGGCACGGTAGCCAACGCCGGTGATCTCAAGCTTGCGCTCAAAGCCCTTGCTGACACCCTCGACGATGTTCGAAACGAGCGTGCGGGACATGCCCCAGGCCGAACGCGACTCCTTGGACTTGTCGCGCGGCTGAACGCTTACGCCATCATCGCCCATCTCTGCCAGCACATTCTCGACCAGCGTGATATGCAGTTCGCCCTTCGGCCCTTTCGCCGAGACGTTCTGACCATCGATCGCCACGGTCACGCCGCTGGGCACTTCGACCGGTTTCTTGCCAATGCGGGACATCGTCTTCTCTTCCCGTTGTTTGAGTTCCACTCGCGCCTTAGAAGACGCGGCAGAGCACTTCACCGCCGACGTTCTCTTCGCGCGCCTGCCAATCGGGCATAACACCCTTTGGCGTCGACACGATGGAAACGCCGAGACCGTTGTTGACCTGCGGCAGCGTCTTCACGGATGAATAAACGCGCCGGCCAGGCTTCGAAATGCGCTGGATCTCGCGGATCACCGGCGCACCATCGAAATACTTCAGTTCAATATCCAGCTCCGCACGGCCGTTGCCGAATTCGGTGCGCGAAAATCCGCGGATGTAACCTTCCGCCTGCAACACCGTCAGAACGCCTTCGCGAAGACGCGAGGCCGGGGTTTTCACCGCCGACTTGCCGCGCATCTGTGCGTTGCGTATCCGCGTGAGCATATCCCCCAAAG
>JAGRLC010000122.1:4256-6196 GCA_020441995.1 Rhodobiaceae bacterium | reverse complement strand
TGCCCTTGCGGCGCTGTCCGTGCTGTCCGGGGCCGTATTCGCGGCGGTTCACGGGGCTCTTCGGGCGGCCCCAGATGTTTTCGCCCATACGCCGGTCGATCTTGTACTTGGCGTCGATACGCTTGCTCATCGCAATTCCTCAAACGTTGCGCGCGAAAGCTCATGCCCCCGCGCCTGGGTTGGGAACGCGCCCTCCTCTGCCCCGGATTTTGCCGGAACTGACAGGACGATCGCGGCAAGGCGCCAAAATCGTCCACGGGTCACGTCAGGATTTCCCCCATATGCGCTTAACGCACATCAGGGAAAGCGGGTGAGTAAGCGGTTGCGGGATAAATGTCAATCGCGCCGCGGCTTCGAAAGCTCAAACAACGCGCGCAGTCTGCCGCGTGCAACAGCCTTGCGGGTTTCATCATTCCTGACGAGCGCCATTACATATTTCAGAGACTGACTCACGAGCCGCCTTGGGAGGCCGAAGATCAGTCCATGCTTTGCTGATACATAGCGCTGCGCAAGCATGAAATGGTAATTTCTGAACTCGGTCATTGCGGAAGACGAGCCGCTCGATGAAGCGCCCGCATGGGTGCATACAGCATCGTGGATATACCAGATATGCCCACCTGACTTGATCAGGCGAGCCGATATGTCCACGTCCTCGAAAAACAGGAAAATACGTTCGTCGAAACCGCCAAGCTGCTCAAATACGCTTCTGCGGAACAGGACGGCGGCACCGGGCGCCATCGGAATTTCGCAATCGGCCTGTGGCACCTCATTAAGCCATCTCTTGTCATTGATCAGCCGGTTGCGGTCGGCATAACGCTGCTTGCCGCTTTCCAGCATGATACGCGGCGAGAAAGCGCCGGCTTGCGGATAATTGTCCATTGCGGTGGCAAGGACGTCCAAGGCCCCGGGTTCAAGGCGGGCGTCGGGATTGAGGAACAATATCGCATCATGCCTGGCAATCGCCGCTCCGCGATTACACCCCGTTCCGAAGCCCAGGTTTGTTTCAAGCTCAACCACGTCAGCGCCAAGATCGCGAGCGATCCGCACCGATCCATCGCTGGACGCATTATCAACGACGATCACCTGATGTCCTGGCGGAACGGACTTGATGGCATCACCGATCACATCAGAACTGTTATAGGCGACAAGAACGATGGAGAATTTGCGTTGCGACGCATCAGGCATGAATAAACACCACGGAATTCTCAATACGATCGATCTGCTTCAAGCCAATCGATTTCGCCGCCGACATGAAATCGGCTTCGCTTTTACCGCGCCGCTCATAGGCTTTCGGATGAACTTCCACGATCGTCAGACGGCAGTTTTCAAACGCCTCAGCATCATGCTCGAGCACATCGAGCTCGGAGCCCTCAATATCCATCACAAGCGTGTAGCCCGCACTCATCGCCTCGCTCACCAGGGATGTTAGCGTTCGAGCTGGAACATCAACAGTTGCGACGTTGTCACCTGATGAAATCTTGTTCCCGAGAATATTGTCGCTGATCTCGAACCGAACGGCATCAACATCATAGGCAATAGCGGCGTTTATGACGGTCAAACTTCTTTTCGGCTTTGGCCGGAGGGCGTTTTCTCTGCAGATATCCACAATATTCGGATTGGCCTCAACAATCGTATATGCCGTATCCGCATTCAAAATGTTGCTCAGATAGGAGCTAAGGATGCCCAAAGACCCGCCCAGCTCAATCACCGGCAGACTGGGATCGACATACCGGGATACAAGCAGCCTCTCAGGCTCTTCATAGGTGGAATTCATAACAGCTTTCTTGATGCTGAAATTTATTTCCGCTGGGATGGAAACATCCAACCCGTGGTAATTGAAAAACCCACCATGCCTCTGCTTGTGCAGCGCAACGCGCATGAGTCGGGATAAAGTTTTTATCAAAGCCGGATTCCGCTTATGGGAAATGATCAGTCATCCA
>JAGRLC010000122.1:0-4123 GCA_020441995.1 Rhodobiaceae bacterium | reverse complement strand
TCGATCCAGTCCACAGGCCAGGGCGCAACCTTGCGCATGCGGTTTGCGAGAAAGGGATAGTGCGTACAGGCAAGTACCACAATGTCGGTTCGCCTGCCGTCGATCTCGACGAAACATGGCTCGATCTCGGCGCGCACGGCATCCTCGTCGACGAAGCCTTCGCGCATATAGACTTCGGCCAGCCCGGCAAGATTGCTGCTGCCGACAAGCCGGACATGACAGCGCCCGGCATAATCGCGGATCAGATCGCGGGTGTATTGCCGTTTCACCGTACCGGGCGTCGCCAGCACGGCCACGACACCGGAACGGGTCCGCTCCGCCGCTGGCTTGATCGCCGGCACTGTACCGACAAAGGTTTGCTCCGGATAGGCCTCACGCAGCGGATTTATCGCCAGTGTCGATGCGGTATTGCAGGCAATAACGATGATTTCCGGCTCGTGGCGCCGGATCAGCTCGCCGAACAGGGCAATCATGTGCCGCAGCAGCGCCGGTTCCTCCCACGCGCCATAAGGAAAGGCCGCATCGTCGGCGACATAGACATAACGCCGCTCGGGCGCGAGCACGCGCAACTCCCGCAACACCGACAGACCGCCCACGCCTGAGTCGAAGATAAGAATGGGTTTCATTCCATTTACCGCCCTTGTTTATGTTTCGCGGCAACTTTAGCGCCAACGGCGGCAATGACATGGCGGCGCGACCGTATTCAACGCACCATCGGTCCGATTGCGGGACAATCGATAATTATACCTTGCAGACGTCATGAACCGGTTTGCCGTGGCATGGCAAGCCGGTTCACATCGCATGCTTTGACTTTAGGGGCTATAAGCCGTTCTTTCTCAAGCTGCGGTCAGTACCCGCAGCCTGTGCCCGTCCGGGTCCTCTCCGACAAACGTCATGCCGAAATCCATCCGCGTCGGTGTCTGGGCGATTGCCACCGATTGTTCGGACCAATGACGGAACATCGCCTCGACATCATCCGCGCCATCAACCGCAAAGGCGATTTCAGAGCCTGTGGACGCAGGCCCCGCCTCTGGCTGAACTGCATCGCGTTTCCAGAGCCCGAGCATGACGTCATCTGCAAGCGGCAGCATCGCGAAGCCGGGAGACTGTTCGGCGATCGGTTTTTCCAGCAGCCGCGAATAGAACGTGGCGCTGACGGCAGGGTCTTCGACATAGAGCACGATAAGTTTGAATTTCGGCATGGGACACTCCTGGTTTCAAGCCTGGTGCTGCGCCTAGCGGCAGCGGGAGTGCTCTAACGCATCCATAGTGACAGTTTTTGTCAGTAATGATTAATCAACCGCCAGCCCTTGCGAATGCTTCCATTCCTTCATCAGCACCGCACGCCGGCGCGGATAGCGTTTGCCGGTGCGCTCCATCGCGTGAATCCTGTCTGTACGAAAGTTGCGGAAGTCTTCGCGCAGCTCGCACCACGCGGCGACGATACGCGCCTTCTCAAAAAACCCGAGCATGATCGGCCAGATCGTGCGCTCGCTGAGGTCCCCTTTCGCATCGGAATAGGAAATCCGCACAGCCACCTCGTCGCGAATGGCCTTTCGCACATCTGCGACATCGACCACCCCCTGAACTGCAGACGTCATTTGTGCGACTACGAGACCGTTTAGTTCCAGCTTCTGCTTCAGATCGGGCGGCAGGACCGCTGCGATGCGCGTCAGCGCCTTGCCCGCCGCCTGCGCCAAAGCCGGATCGGCGTTTCTCGCCACCCATCGCGAACCGAGCGTCAGCGCCTCGATCTCGTCTTCGTCGAACATCAGCGGCGGCATCAGAAAGCCCGGCTTGAGCACGTAACCGATACCGGCTTCGCCATCGATATCCGCGCCTTGCGCACGCAAGTTCTCAATGTCGCGGTAGATGGTGCGCAGCGACACACCGGCCTGCTCCGCCAGAACGGCGCCGCTGACCGGACGCCGGTGCTGACGCAATATCTGGATGAGATCGAACAGCCGTTGGGTCCGGCTCATCCACCGGCATCCTCGTGATTGCTGGAAGCCTCTTCTGCGCCGGCGCGGCTAAACTTGCGCCCGGTGAGCGCAACAATGACGCCACGCAGGGTGCGGATATCCTGCGGCGTCAATCTGGCGCGGTGGAACAGGTTGCGCAGATTGCGCACCATGACCGGCGCTTTCTCCGGGGGCTTAAGGAACCCGCCCCTGTCGAGTTCGGTTTCCAGATGTTCGAAGAAACCGAACACCTCTTCCTTGGGCGCAAGCTCCGGCAGGCCGTTGAAAACCTCGCGCGTCCCCGCCGTTCCCGCCGCGCGCTGCCACTCATAGGCCATGATGAGCACGGCCTGGGCCAGGTTGAGCGAGGCGAAAGCCGGGTTGACCGGATAGGTCAGGATCGCATCGGCAAGCGAAATATCCTCGTTATGAAGTCCCGCCCGCTCACCCCCGAAAAGAATGCCGCAATCGCCCCCGTGGCCCTCGCGCGCGGCAAGGCTGTCGGCTGCCTCGGACGGCCCGAAAACCTCCTTCTTCATGCCGCGCTGGCGCGCCGTGGTGGCATAGACGTAAGTGAGGTCGGCAATCGCCTCGGTGGTGGTCGCGAAAACCTTCGCGCCATCGATGACCCAGTCCGCGCCGGAAGCGGCGGCCTGCGCGCTTTCGCTCGGCCAGCCGTCGCGCGGCGCGACCAGACGCAATTCCGAAAGTCCGAAATTCGCCATCGCGCGGGCCGCCGTGCCGATGTTTTCGCCAAGCTGCGGACGCACGAGAATGACTACAGGTCCACCCGTGACGCGCTGACGCACTTTGTCTGTTCCTGCCATGGCAGAGGGATTAGCCGGAAATCCAGATAGGTGAAAGCGTCTAGGTGCCGTTTGGATAAATATCCTGCGGCTTTGCGGTTCGATAGCTTTCGGGAACCTGATACCGGCCGGGAATGTACTTGTAGGACCACTCCACCAGCGCCTGCATCACAGGCAGCAGGTCCGCCCCCTTCTCCGTCAGCGTGTATTCGTAACGCTGCGGGCGCTGCTGATACGGGTGCTTGCCAATCAGCCCCTCGCGCTCGAGCAGCTGCAGCCGGTCAGCCAGAATGTTGGTCGAAATCCGCTCCGGCATCTCCAGCAATTCCGAGTAACGCCTCTGGCCGACCATGATCGAGCGCAGCACCACCAGCGTCCACTTGTCGCCGATGATGTCGAGCGCCGAGGCGATGGGACAGGTCGAGCGGAAATCGGTCATCTGGAAACCCTGAACGCTGACAAACTTGTTACTTGCAAGTTAGCTGAAAATCATTCACTTGTAAAATGCAACTCACTATCGGAGAGACAGATCATGACCCATCAGGGAAGCTGCCAGTGCGGCGCGGTCAACGTCGAGATCACCGGCGAGCCGGCCATGTCGGCACACTGCCATTGTCTCGATTGCCAGAAATCGACGGGCGCCGGACATTTGTCATTCGCCTTCTATCCGGCGGACAAGGTGAAGATTACCGGCGAACTTAGCCGCTACACTTCGAAAACCGACCAGGGCAACACGATGTCGCGTTCTTTCTGCCCGGTTTGCGGCAGCCGCGTACTTGGCGAATCTTCCGGCTTTCCCGGCGTGACCGGCGTGGCTCTCGGCATTCTGGACAGTTCAGACGATATCGCGCCGACCATGTCCTTTTATGCCAAGCGCGCACGCAAATGGGACCAGCCCGTCGAAGGGATCCCCGCTTTCGATGAGTTGCCGCCGCACGAATAGGCGCATTCGAGGCGATTTCCCCATCTGCCACTTCAGTCTGAATTGCCCTTGTATGCCGCCCTTGCTATAGCGCTTGTGATTATATGGCAGCGCAGCAAAAGGGGCAGTTCTCATGTCGAAGATCAAGGTCGCCAATCCGGTCGTCGAACTCGATGGCGATGAGATGACGCGTATCATCTGGCAGCTCATCAAGGACAAGCTGATCAACCCCTATCTCGACGTCGATCTTGAATACTACGATCTGAGCGTCGAGAAGCGCGACGAGACCGACGATCAGATCACCGTCGATGCCGCCAACGCCATCAAGAAGCACGGTGTCGGCATCAAATGCGCCACGATCACGCCGGACGAGGCACGTGTCGAGGAATTCGGCCTGAAGAAGATGTGGCGTTCGCCCAACGGCACCATCCGCA
>JAGRLC010000121.1 GCA_020441995.1 Rhodobiaceae bacterium | reverse complement strand
TTCCGCCCGATCCTGATGACCTCCATGGCGTTCTCGCTCGGTGTGACGCCGCTGGTGCTGAGTTCGGGGGCCGGCGCTGCGGGACGTAACGCCATCGGTGCGGGCATCCTGGGTGGCACCATCGCCGCAACCGTGCTTGGCGTGCTGTTTGTGCCGCTGTTCTACGTCATCATCCGCCGGCTGTTCGGCAGCAAGGACGAATGGGAGAAGCCGCAGGAGGCCTGATACGGGTCAAAGACTCGTGAGCCGCGTTATGCTGTCATTCCTGACATTGTCTGCTATGTATCGCATAACAGCGATGGAGCCTCATGCGTCTTACCGAGCAAACACGATATGCCTTGCGTGTCATGGCCTATTGCGCCCAGTTTCACCCCAAGATCGTCCGGGTCAGTGAAATCGCGCAAGCAACGGGGCTGACCGAATACACCATCTTCAAGCTGCTGAAGGTTGCTACCAAGGCAGGGCTGATCGTGTCCACGCGCGGGCGCAGCGGCGGCATCCATCTGGGCCTTTCCCCCGATGTGCTCAGCGTCGGGTATGTGGTGCGGGTGTTTGAGCCGCGCTTCCAGAAATGTGGCCCTGCGGACATGTTCGACGATGTCTCCGACAATGACGACATGATCGACCAGAACGCCAATGCCGCCATCGGTCGCGGTTTCAACGCCTTCATCGGTGAACTCGACCAGATACACATTTCCGACATGCTCAAGGGCGTGGAACAGGGCCAGCTGCAGTCCGAAGCGGTCTGACGGCAAATCCTTATCCCGGCGGCAGCGGTATGTCCGGACGGTTTCCCGTGATTTCCTCCTGGCAGCCTAAGCGTGTCGCGATAACTCACCCGAACATTTTCATCCGGATCCGTTGCGCGCGAAAATCGCGGTAAATGCACCAAAAAGTAGTGATGTTGAGTTATTGTTAACCAACTAAGGTAAAAATCGCGGCATATTTTACAGATGCGGATGGTAGATCAAAATGCATATCCGGTCAGCCGGGCGCGGGCTTACCATTGCTGTGACTGTATGCGCTGCGGCTGTTCTCCCGCAGGCTGCGCTCGCTGATGAAGCCGCACAAGCTGCGATAACGCTCCAACGTAACCTGGACTTTGCCTGGGTGATCCTTGCCGCGGCTCTGGTTCTGCTGATGCAGGTTGGCTTCATGTTGCTCGAGGCCGGCATGGTGCGTTCCAAGAACGCGATCAACGTTGCGCAGAAAAACCTGCTCGATTTCGCTTTTTCGGTCGTAGCCTTTGCGGGCGTCGGCTTCATGGTGGCGTTCGGTGCGTCGCAGAACTGGTTCTTCGGATACGAGCCCGGCTTTCTGATGCTGTCAGGCCTTGATTCCTGGGGGCTCGCTTTCTTCGTTTTCCAGGTCATGTTCTGCGGTACGGCGGCGACGATTGTATCGGGTGCCGTGGCTGAACGCATGCGCTTGCCGGCCTACGTGTTGTGCTCGGTCTTCATATCGGGGCTTGTCTATCCGGTGTATGTGCATTGGGCTTGGGGGACGGCGCTGATGGAAAATCCCGGCGCTTTTCTCGCCCATATGGGCTTCGTCGATTTCGCCGGCTCCACGGTTGTGCATGGAACCGGAGCCTGGGTTGCGCTTGCGGCCTGCATCGTGATCGGGCCGAGGCTGGGGCGGTTCGATGCCAATGGAAAGCCGGTCCGTTTTCATGGCCACAGCCCGGTGCTGGCGACGACGGGCGCCTTCCTGCTCTTTGTCGGCTGGATCGGCTTCAATGGCGGTTCCACGCTACAGGCCTCCTCCGATATCGCGCACATCATCGCCAATACCGTGCTTGCCGCCGCGACCGGAGGCGTTGCAGGCTATTTCGTCGGTTGGTATCGCGAAAAGCTGCTGCTGCCCGAGAAGGCTTTCTCCGGAATGCTGGGCGGTCTGGTTGCAGTGACGGCGGGTTGCGCGGTGCTCGATTCCACAGGCGCGATGATCATCGGTCTGCTGGGCGGGGTTGCAGCCCTGTACGGCATTGCACTGCTTGAGAACCGGTTCAGGATAGACGATGCCGTTGGCGCTGTCGGCGTTCATGGCATCGCGGGCATCGTCGGCACGCTTGGTTTGGCATTGCTGGCGCCCACAGAAAATCTTGCCATGCCACGCCTGAACCAGCTCGCGGTTCAGTCGCTTGGGTCTGCCCTGAATTTTGTCTGGTCGTTCAGCCTCGGGTTGGCTTTCTTCCATGTCCTGCGCAAGTTCGTTGCCTTGCGGGTCGATGCCTCCGGCGAGGATGTCGGGCTGAATGAATCCGAACATGGAACGCGCCTTGGTATCGGCCATGTCGAGGATGCCGTAGGACAACTCGTGTCCGGAAAGGCCGACCTCAGTCTCCGCCTTCCCGTGGCGCATGGAGACGATTCCGAACGCATGACCGTGCTCTTCAATGCACTGATGGACTCCATTGAAAACGAGGAAATCCAGCGTGGTATCGCCAAGGAAATCCAGCGGGACGATGAAGAAGCCGAACGTCTGAAAGCCCTTGCGAATGCGACGTTCGAGGCGATCGTCATTTCCGTTGACGGGGTCATCATTGACGGGAACAAGGCAGCGGAAGAGCTTTACGGTTTCCCGCTGTCGGAGCTGAAAGGCACGCCAATCAGCCTGTACACACCGGAGGAAGACTGGAACAGGCTTCAGGAGGAATTGAAGCATTCCGAGAGCGGGCCTTACGAACTGCGGGCCATACGTTCCGATGGTGAGCTGATCCCGATCGAAGTGCGGGCGCGTGAGATCATGTACCGCGGCAGACAAACCCGTGTTTCGGCGGTTGTCGACCTGCGGGAGCGAAAGGCCGCCGAAGAGCGTATCCGTCACCTGGCGCAGCACGATCCGCTGACCGATCTTCCGAACCGGGCATTGTTCGGCCACAAGCTCGAGAGCGCGCTCAGCAGTCTGGAGAACTCCGGAAATGGTGCTGCGGTTATCGTGCTCGACCTCGACCGCTTCAAGGATATCAACGATCTGCATGGTCACCTTGTCGGCGACAAGGTGATCCAGGCGACCGCGGAGCGGTTGCTTGGGAGCACCCGTCGGACGGATACCGTGGCGCGCATGGGGGGTGACGAGTTCGCCATCATTCAGCGCGATGTGCAGTTCTCCAACCAGGTGGCCGACATGGCGCACCGGCTGGTGGACATTCTTGCGCAGCCGATCAATTGCGGTGACGGCTTGATCCTGCGGACCGGCGCCAGCGTTGGCATTGCCCTGTGCCCGGCGCATGGCAACGACATCGAGACGATCATGTCGCGCGCCGACACCGCGCTCTACAAGGCTAAAAGCCTCGGGCGGAATACCTTCTGTGTCTTCGAGGAGGGCATGGACGAAATTGTGCGCAAGCGCCAGAGGCTTGAAGTCGATCTGTCCGCGGCACTCGAGGAAGAGCAGTTCGAACTCTATCTGCAGCCGCGTCTGGATGTCGCCACGCAAGAGATCAAGAGCTACGAGGCTTTGATCCGGTGGAATCATCCGGATAAGGGACTTATCCCTCCGAGCGATTTCATACCTGTCGCGGAACAGTCCAATCGCATTGTCGCAATCGGCGAATGGGTCCTGCGGCGTGCCTGCGAGATTGCCGCCAAGGAACTCGGCACAAAGCGGGTCAGCGTGAACGTGAGCCCGCTGCAGTTCCGCGAGAAGGACTTTGTCGCAACGGTCCGCTCAACTCTTGAGGCGGCCGCCTTTGATCCCGCAAGACTCGAAATCGAGATCACCGAAAATGTGCTCATCGATGACGACAAGCATGCATTGAGAATTCTGAAGGAACTGAAGGCGCTCGGCGTGCGCGTTGCGCTCGATGACTTCGGTACCGGCTATTCGTCGCTCGGTTATCTGAGCCGCTTCCCCTTCGATGTGATCAAGATCGACCGTTCGTTCGTTCAGGGGATTCAGCAGACGGAGAATGCGCTGGCCATCGTTGAAACGATTGTCCGGCTCGGGCGCGCGCTCGGCATGACGATTGTCGCCGAAGGCGTCGAAACGGTCGAGGAACTTCAATTGCTGGCAGGAGAGGGCTGCACAGAAATCCAGGGTTACCTCGTGGGACGCCCGGAGCCGGTGGAAAGGCTGTGCAAAGTTCCGCCGGCGGAAGTGATCGAAGCGCTCGATGCCGGGTCTTCGGACCTGATTGCCCAGCTCAAGTCAATCGCAGCCGACATGCGCAAAAGCGAAGCGCGCGAGGCCAAAGAGGTCGAAGCCATGCGCCATCGCAAGAAGAATGCCGGAAGCGCCTGAGGCTCGCTTTAGCCTGGGCGGAGGCTGCCGCTTCCAAAGCGCATCGACGTGAGCCAAGTCATGACAGGGGCAAGCAGAAGTCCGGCGGTCACGGGGCTCATCCACAGCGCGATCTGTACCGAGATGCTTGCCGAAACAGCGGCAAGGATCAGTCCGATTACGACGTGAACGGTGTGAAAGTGCAGCGCCTGGCTCAGGCTGATCGCATCCGCGTCGCGGCGCTGGGCGCTCCAGCCCGAGTCGCGGCCCAACAGGATTTCGATCAGGCCGCGCACATGGATGATCATCATGACCGGGGCGATCAGCATGCTCGCAATCGTCTCCGTTAGAGCCAGCCCGATGGTCCGCAAGGCCTCTCCAATGCCGGCCGAGGCTTTCCACAGATGCGCGATCAGCCCCGAAATCTTCGGCATGAAAAGGACGAGGGCGGTTCCTTTCAGAACCGCAAGGCCTGCTTCCGGATCGAAAACCGGCCAGGTTGGAAACAGCGTTTCGGAATCCGGGAAATAGGCGGTGATGCGATACTGCTCGTGCCATGACAACCATGTGCCGATGATGAGCATCAGCGCCCACAGCGCCGAGGACAGGTAGCCTAGAATGCCAAGCGCGATATGGAGGCGGCTGATCGGAACCATGCCGCTCGTGCCGAGCACGGCGAGGTGCTGGAGGTTGCCTTGCATCCAGCGCCGGTCGCGCACGGCGATGTCGATAATGGTCGGCGGGCCTTCCTCGCTGCTTTCAGGCGTGCTGGTCACCAGATCGATGCGCCAGCCGGCCCTTCGGATAAGGGCGGCTTCGACGAAGTCATGGCTGAGGATATGGCCGCCGAACGGTGCCTTGCCGGGCAGCACCGGCAAGCCGGCGGATTGCGCGAAGGCCCGTGTCCGGATGATCGCGTTGTGACCCCAGTAATTGCCCGATGCACCCTGCCAGCTGGCAAAGCCCGCTGCGAAGGCAGGGCCGTAGATGTTGTGGGCGAAGGCGGTGAGGGCGGCGAAGATCGTTTTCTGGTTAACCAGCCGCGGCACGGTCTGAATGATGCCGCTGTCGTGGCTGAATTCCATCGCGGCGGTGAGCCGCACGAGCAGTGCGCCGGACATCCTGCTGTCGGCATCGAAGATCACGAAGTGGTTGTACTTGCCGCCATGGCGCGTCAGCCAGTCGGCAATGTTGCCGGCCTTCTTGCCGGTATTGTTCTCGCGATTGCGGTAGTAGACCCGCAGTCCTGAGGACGCGTTTTGCGTCAATGCCGAAAAGACGCGCTTTTCCTCAAGGCGGGCTTCCGGACGCTGGCTGTCGCTGAGGATGAAGGCATCGAAGTGGTCATGGATGCCGAGGCCGATCAGTTCGCTGTCGAGTTCGGCGATACGTTCGGCAATCGCGGCCGGCGCCTCGTGGTAAACTGGGAACAGCAACGCGGTGCGGGTCGCGATCGGGGTGTCGGCGGGCGGGAGCCAGATCGTGTCGCGGCCGCGCCCGGTCATGATGGCAATCGCACCCGCCAAGGAATTGGCCGCGGCGAATGCGATCCAGGCAAACAGCAGCGACGCGTTCGCAAGGAAGATGTAGTGAAAGATCGTGCCGCCGTTCTGGAGCGAAAGCGCGCGCGAAAGCCCATAGACGAAGATCGCGGTCGCAATGGCCGTCGCGCAGCAGATAAGCGCCAGAATGGTCGTCGACCCCGCCGAACGGCGCGTGGCCGCTGGCGTCAGGTTGCGGTAAGTCCGCGGCTTCGCGGATAAATCCTGCGCCGGCATGTCGACCGGGTTGATGGCCGCCCGCCGTTCCGGAGCGGGTGTCGCCGGTCCGGACAATCCTGATATCGGGTCTGAAGGCATGTCGTTCATTGTTCCGGCGTCCAGCGGTATAGCCACTTCTCCATAGGCTCGCCGGATAAATCCATCAATGACGCTCTTAGTTCCGCGACTTTCGCGCCATCCGGAAAAAATTCGAAGGTCAGGCGCAGTCCGCCGCTCTGCCGGTTCTGTGCGACGACGACATTTTCGATGCGCCCCGTGGAAGCTGTGACCTCGGCTTCGGGCAGTTCGCCCGTTTTCAATGTCTCGGCAAGGTTCTCCTGACCGGTATAGTCGATCACGAAGAGGTGCTTGGGCTCGTCTTCGGTTTCGGCTTGCGTCAGCCCGGCGCGCGTCGTTCGCGCAAAGGGGCCCATCTCGCGGGTTGGCGAATCCGCGCGCCAGTGCAGGCGGTAGTGGAAGCGGGCAGGTGTGCCCGGCATCAGCGGCTGCTCAGGGCGCCAGAATGCGACGATGTTGTCATGGATCTCGCGCTCGGTCGGGATTTCCACCAGCATCACGCTGCCCGGCCCGAAGTCGGAAAGCGGCTCGACCCATGTGCTGGGCCTGAGATCGTAGCGGGCTTCCAGATCCTCATATCGCTCGAACCGGCGTTCGCGCTGGATCAGCCCGAAGCCATTGTTGCCGTTGTCGACAAAAGCGCTGACCTGCAGCGTGCGCGGATTTGACAGCGGGCGCCACAGCCGCTCCTTGCTGCCGTTCAGAATGGCAAGCCCATCGGAGTCGTGCACTTCCGGCCGGAAATCGTCCTTTCGGGTGCGGTCGATGGGCCCAAGCATGAACATGCTCGTCAGCGGCGCGATGCCGACATTGGCGATTTCCCGGCGCGGATAGATGACGCTGTCGACATCGACGAACGTGACATCGCCGGGCTGAACGTGGAAATGATAGGCGCCGGAGGCGGACGGGCTGTCCAGAAGCGCGTAGATGTCTATCCCGAGCGAGTGATCGCCGGGCTTTTCGATCCAGAACTCCCGGAATTCCGGGAACTCCTCGCCCTCCGGGCTTGCGGTGCCGATAGCCAGACCGCGTGCGGACAGCCCGTATTGCTGTCCGCGCGCCAGGGCCCGGAAATAGCTTGCGCCCTGGAAGACGATCACCTCGTCCGGCTTGTCCGGCTGGTTCAGCGGCCAGTTGATGCGCAGGCCCGATACCGGAACCGGTGTGTCCGGTGACTGAAAGTGGCTGTCGTCCTCGCCCCTGCGGTCGATGAAATCGGCAGCCGTCACATGGGCGGGCTTGATCTCGCCATCTTCGATCAGCCAGATGCGCACTTCGTGCTTGAAGAGCCAGCCGAGCGGCATGAATTGCACTTCAAAGCCGCTGTCCGATCCGCGCCACAGCGAGCGCTCCCGGTCGAAAGCAATCTTGCGGTAGCTGTCATAGCTGCCCGGCAGGCTGTCCTGTTCGACGGCTTCGGGCTCGGCATAGTCCTGGGCCGCAAGCGCTTCGGCGCGCTTCTTCACAAGCTCGAAGACCGGCGAGGCGGCATCCTGCGCGCTGGCGCCGCAAATGCCGTTCCAAAGGATAAATACAATAGTTGCACAAAGCGCGGCAGCGGCCATGGCCGGACGTGCGCCCGCGACAGGAGAAAAACTCCCGCTCATTCAGACTAACCCCCTGTTAGCGGCCTGGGATTACGCTGGTGCAACCACTTATTGTCCCGCGATCCGGCCGTCGCGCACCCCCGTCCCGAGTCGCGGACAATGCCGGGTGACTGACGCTTGGGGGAAAGCGCTTTCGCAAAGCTCATTATGCAAAAACGGCTAACTTGTGGCCGAAGCCGCCAATCCGGACCGCATTGCGGAAAATGTGTGAAAGCCTGGAAATCAACGCGGAAAACGAAACTTTTCGCAACCCGCCGTCAGTGCCCGGCGCCGGAACCGCCTTCACTTGCGGGCTTTCGCATCAGCATGGCGAAGAGTGCCAGCGAGGCGAACAGAATCGTCAGCAGGAAGAAGACGTCGGCAAATGACATCACGGTTGCCTGCTGGTGGACCCGGCCGGCCATCTGGGCAATGGCGCCGCTCTCGCCATCGAGGCCGCGGCTTTCCAGGTTCTGCGCCAACATGTTGAGCTGGCGCATGGCTTCCGGGTTCGACCACGTGATGCTCTCCGACAGCCGGGCGTAATGCAGATCGCCGCGGTCGCTGAGTAGCGTGTTGATAACGGCAAGTCCGACAGCGCCGCCGAGGTTGCGCATCAGGTTGAAGAGGCCCGACGCATTCTTCAGCCGGTCCGGCGGCAGCGTGCCAAGCGCAAGGTTGGTGATCGGCACCATGCACAGCATCAGCGACACGCCACGCAGGATTTGCGGGATCAGCAGTTCGTTGAAATCCCAATTCGCATCGAGCCTGGTGACGATCCATGTGCCGGCCGCAAAGCCCAGGAACCCGATGATCATCATGATCCGCGGATCGACCTTGCGCGACAGGAAACCCGCAACCGGCGCCGTGATGAACATGGCGAGGCCTGAAACGAAGACCGCTTCGCCGATCATCAGGGAATCGTATCCGCGCACGCGCCCCAGATAGAGCGGGTAGAGGTAGGTCAGCCCGTATAGCCCGACACCTAGTACGAAGGAGAACGCCGAACCGAATGCGAAATTGACATCCGTGTAGGCGCGCAGATCGACAACCGGAACAGCGGCCCGGAACGAACGCCAGAAGAAGATGACCCCGCCGGCGGCCATGATGACGGCGAAGAAGAGCACTGTTTCGTCGGCGAGCCAGTCGTTCGACGGTCCTTCCTCCAGCACATATTCGAGCGAGCCGAGGAACGCGGCCATGGCGCCAAGCCCGGTCCAGTCGAAGCGCTTCATCAGGGAAGGGTCGCCCTCGTCGAAATCGATCAGGAACCAGGTTGCCAGAGTTACGCCGATGCCCGGAATGACATTGACGAGAAACAGCCAGTGCCAGGAGAACGCGTGAGAGAGATAGCCGCCGACGGTCGGGCCGATGGTCGGGGCCAGGGTCGCGATGAGGCCTATGATCGGCGCGACGACGGCCTGCTTCGAGCGCGGGAAGATCGTGTAGGCCGCCGCGAAGACGCTCGGGATCATGCCGCCGCCGATGAAGCCCTGTATCGCGCGGTACACGATCATCTGGTCGATATTCGTCGCCGTGGCGCACAGCAGGCTGGCGGCCGTGAAGCCTGCGGCGGAAACGCTGAACAGAACCCGTGTCGACAACAGCCGCCCGAGGAAGCCGGACAGCGGGATCATGATCACCTCGGCGATCAGGTAGGACGTCTGCACCCACGAGATTTCATCGGGGCCGGCGCTCAGTCCGGCCTGTATCTCGGCCAGCGAGGCCGACACAACCTGGATGTCGAGGATCGCCATGAACATGCCGAAGACCATGGCCAGAAAGGCAAAAACCTTGCGGGGGTCCATGGTTTCGCCAGCCGATGGGGATGCGGCCGGAAACTGTGCCGGTCCGGTTGTTGTCGCCGTGGCCATTGTGGTCGCCCGGTTCTAGCTGTTGCCGTTGCCCGGCGCGGTGCGCGTGTCGATATCGATGACGACGCTCATGCCGGCGCGCAGTTTCCCGGTCGCCAGCACATCGGCGGGCAGGTCGATGCGGACGGGGACGCGCTGGACGACCTTGGTGAAATTGCCGGTGGCGTTTTCCGGCGGCAGCAGCGAGAAGACTGAACCCGAAGCCGGGGCGAGGGACGTCACCGTCCCTTCGATTTTCCGGTCCGGCAGCGCATCGACGGAAATCCGCGCTGTCTCTCCGGGAGCGATGCCGGCAAGCTGCGTTTCCTTGAAATTGGCTTCGACGTAGAGCGCGCCGAGCGGAACGACGGCGGCAAGCTTCTGGCCGGGGCTGACAAGGTCGCCCTGATGTACTGCGATATTGCCGATAACCCCGTCGAACGGGGCCTTGAGTTCGGTATAGGAAAAGTTGAGCTCTGCCTGGTCGAGCGCAAGTTGCAGGGTTGCGGTTACGCTTTCGGCCTCCGCGTATTGCGCTTCCAGAACCTTTACATTGGCCTTGGCGCTCGCGATCTGCGCGTCCGCTCCGGCAAGGTCCGCGTTTGCCTGATCGAGTGCGGCCTGGGCATCGTCCACCTGAGCCTGCGATGTGACTTTCGTGGCGTAGAGCCTGGTAACGCGGTCATGGGTCAGTTCGGCATTGTGCGCAACGGCGGCACGGGCCTTGCGGCTGGCTTCAGCCTGCCTTACCGCAGCGCCCGCGGCCTCGATCTGGGCCTTGATGCGCTCCAGCGTCCGCTGTTGCGTCTGGAGCTTCGCCCTGGCGCTGTCTATGGCGATCCGGTAGTCGCCACCGTCAAGACGGAACAGAACGTCGCCGGCCTTCACGTGCTGGTTTTCATGGACGCGGATCTCGTCGACGTAGCCTTGCACCTTGGGCGAGACGTCGCTCATGTCCGCCTGCAGATAGGCGTCATCGGTGTTTACGAGGAAACGGCCATCGGTCCAGTAATTGTAACCGTACCAGCCGCCGGCCCCAAGGGCGGTAAGCAGAACAACGGGCAGGATGAAGGCGCGAACTCCTTTGCGGCGGGGAGGGGCTGGTTGTTCCCCGGAATCGCTCTCATCGGCGGTTTCCGTCTCCGTTTCCGGCTCGCGCAGTGTCTGCGGCTGCTTTTCCAGCACTTGTTCGCCTTCACTGGAATCCGTTTTCATGCGGCTGCCGGGAAACGCCCTAACAACGGAGTCTTCACTTTCATCCGGACTTTCGTCCGGGCCGGCCGTGCCGACCCTGTGATCGCTCTTGCTGCTCATGGATACCCTGCCTTGATTTATACCGAACCGTTCGGTTCGATGTTGACATAGGGTAGAGTTGCGCGCATATCAAGTAAAAATCGAACCGAGCGGTTCGAAAATGATCGGGAGGCAGGAAAAGGAGGCGGTATGAACGTCAAGGAAACCGGCCTGTGTCCGGATGCTCCGGAAAAGACGGGTCGCCGGATTGCCGGTCAGGACCCGGTCAAGCGGGAACAGATCCTCGAAGGAGCGAAACGGGTCTTCACCCGTCTTGGCTTCGATGCGGCAAGCATTAACGACATCACCCGAGAGGCGAATGTCTCGAAGGGTACGATCTATGTCTATTTCGCCAACAAGGAGGATCTGTTCGAAGCGCTGATCGAGCGGGAGCGCCAGTCGATCTTCTCCGACAAGGATATGGCGTTTACCGGAGACGGTTCAGTCGGTGAAAAGCTCAAGCGCTATGGCATGGTTCTGGTCCGCCGGACCTGTTCCAAGCACGTGATCATGGCGCAGCGAACCGTGATTGCGATCAGCACGCGCATGCCTGAGATGGCGAGGCGCTTCTATGAGGAGGGGCCAAGGAAGGGCAAGGAGAAGATGATTGCCTATCTCAACGCTGAAATCGAGGCCGGAAACCTGGTCATCGACGATGTTGAGCACGCGGCCTATCAGTTCAGCGAACTCTGTCTGGCGGGTATATTCCGGCCGAGGATATTCGGTTACATGCCCGAACCGCCCACCGACGAGGAAATCGAACGTTCGGTTTCATCCGCGGTCGGTATGTTCCTCAGTTATTATGGTTCCCGCCGGGAGCGCGCAAAAGAGACCTGAGAGTCTCGCCTATGATGTGTGGCTTGCAGATCCGGTAGCGCGCCGGGCCTGCCTTCAAAGCGTGCGGCAGCCGTGCCGAGAGATTCCTCGTAACCGAATCCCCGGCTACTCCATCGCAAGGATCATGTTGCGTACGACGGGATAGACTTCGCACTCCCATTTCTTGCCGTTGAAGATGCCGTAATGGCCGACATTGGCTTGCAGGTGGTGGCGCTTCAGGTGTGGGCGCAGCGAGGAGCACAGGTCGTGCGCGGCCGCAGTCTGCCCCAGTGAGCAGATGTCGTCGCGCCCGCCTTCGACCGTCAGCAGGGCCGTGTTGCGGATCGCGCCGGGATCGACGAGCCGCCCGCGATGCTTGTAGGTGCCGTTGGCAAGCTGCGCCTGCTGGAAGATGAGGTCCACTGTTTCCAGATAGAACTCCTCCGGCAGGTCGAGCACGGCGAAATACTCGTCGTAGAATTCCTTGATCTTCTGCGCTTCCCGGGTCTCGCCCTTGGCGAGAAGGTTATAGAGCTTGCGGTGCGCCTTCTGGTGCCTGCTCATGTTCATCGCCATGAAGGCGAAAACCTGGATGAAGCCGGGGTAGACCCGCCGCCCGCCGCCTTTGTGACGCGCGGGAACGGTCGCGATCAGGTTTTCGCGGAACCAGTCGATCGGCTTGCCGTTGGCGAGCTTGTTCACTTCCGTCGGGCTTTCGCGCACGTCGATCGGCCCGGCCATCAGCGTCATCGTGCGCGGCGTGGCGGGATGGTTGTCCTCCGACATCAGCGCGACCGCGATCAGTGCCTGGACGCAGGGCTGGCACACGGCAAGGATGTTGCCGCGCGGGCCCATCTCCTCGATGAAGCGGATCAGGTAGTCGACATATTCCTCAACCCCGAAACGGCCCGCCTCGAGAGGAACGTCGCGGGCATTCTTCCAGTCGGTGATATAGACGTCGTGGTCGCGAAGCAGCACTTCGACCGTGCCGCGCAGCAATGTGGCGAAATGGCCCGAAAGCGGCGCAATCACCAGCACCGGCGGCTGCGCCGTGTCGATATCCTTGGAAAAGTGCAGCATCCGCCCGAAAGGCAGGTCGAGCGCGACTTTTTCGATGACCGGAACGTCGCGGTTGCCGACCATGACGCTGTCGATGCCGAAGCCGGGGCTGGCATGGGTCAGCTTGTAGCGGGAGATCATCTCCATCAGGGCGCCGAGATGCTGGATGCCGCTACTCAGGAAAGGGGCCTTTTCCAGCGTGCCCGTGAACGTTTCCGGTTTCAGGAGATCCGAATACCGCCTCAACGGTTCCATCAGGTCGTCCTGAAACTGGTACATCTGATAGAGCATGCGCGCCCCCAAACATTGCCAAAGAAGGTATGCGTAAAAAACTTAGTGCATAATTTGCTGCGGTGCGACACAATTATATGCGTTGCGGCATAAATGGACGCGGAGTGGGGACTTGTCGGAAAAAGCGACCCTGACGATCTCGTCGAAAAACTATTCTTCGTGGTCACTGCGCGGCTGGCTGCTCTGCAAGATGGCAGGGCTCGACTTCGCCGAAGTGCCGGTTGATCCCGATGATCCCGAGCAGCGCCTCGAACTGCTGCTGCTGTCGCCATCGGTGCGTGTGCCCCGTCTCAGCCACGATGGCGTCGAGGTCTGGGACACGCTGGCGATTGCCAATTACCTGAACGAGACATTCCCGGACGCGGGGCTGCTGCCGACGGAGCGGGTCAAGCGTTCGCATTGCCGCTCCATCTCGGGCGAAATCCATTCCGGCTTCTATAACCTGCGTTCCGCGCTGCCGATGAACATCAAGGCCCAGCACGAACACTTCAAGATTTTCTCCGGCGCGCGCCCCGATGTGCAGCGGATCAAGGAAATCTGGAGCGAGTGCCTGTCGGTCTATGGCGGACCTTTCCTGTTCGGTAAGCCGACCATGGCGGACGCGATGTATGCCCCCGTATGCACCCGTTTCCGCACCTATGCCGTCGAGCTGGAGCCTGAGCTTGATGCCTATTGCGACACGATTTTCGCCTGGAAGCCCATGGCGGAATGGATCAAGGGTGCGCTGGCCGAGGAAGACGAGATCATCGAACTCGAGGTCGAGTTTTAGGGCAGGCCGTCCGGCCTGCCCTTTGAGCCTGTTACTTCGCCGACTGCGGGAAGGCCGGCAGTTTGGCGACATCCTCCGCGTCGTGCTGGATGATCAGCGTCGCATCGAGCTCTTCGGCTATGTCGGTCAACCGGTCCATGGACGCAAGCGAGTCCGCCCGGTTTGCGTTGAACGGGGGAACGCGCTGATCCGGCAATTGCTCGTGGAAATGCACCACGTCGCCTGACAGCAGAACAGGCCCGGTATCGGGCAGGCGCACGAGCAGGGCGGCCTCGCCTGGCGTGTGCCCGGGCATCGCCAGCATCATCACGCTGCCGTCGCCGAACACGTCCTTGTCGCCGGCGACGGGATCGACCTTGCCGCCATCCATCCAGGGCTTCACCAGATTTGGATCGGCGCCGAATGGCAGCGGCTCTGCATGCAACGCCTCCCAGTCCTTCGCGCCGATCATCAGCGTGGCGCCGGGGAAACTCGCCGCCTGGCCGAGATGATCGAAATGGTAGTGGCTGATGCCGATACGGCCGATCTGTTCCGATTTGACGCCGATATCAGCCAGTTGATCGGGGATGCTGCGCTCGAGGGTCAGGCCGAAAGGACCCTCCGGGTTTGCCGGCTGGCCGACCACCCCGGCGGGAAGCCCCGTGTCCCACAGCATGTAATCCTCGCCGTGGCGGATCAGGTAGCAGCCATCGGCCAGAACTTTCTTCTGTCCGGCATAGTGGAAGCTGTCGGAGAACATGGACAATTCGCGGATTTCGATGTTGCCGCAGTCCAGCCGCCACATCTCGACATCGGCGGCTTGCGCGGTGCCGGTCAGGCTTGTTGCGGCCAGCAAGGCGGCCGGAATGAAATAACGGAATAAACGCATCGGGAACCTCCGGTTTTGCGTGTCAGGCCTGTCACTTACCGCGCCGGTCCGGAAGGCGTGCGCCGCAAAAGCTCAAGATTGTGCCCGGAACGCTCAATCTTGAGAGGCGCGTGAAAACCCGGTGCGTTATGCTGGCGGCATGAATATCGCCGTCCCAGATCTCAAGTCTCAGTTGCTCGCCCGGTTGCGTCCGTTTTTCACCCGTAACGTCAGTCCGGGCGAACACCGTCATGCCTGCCAGATGTTCAGCTACTGCGCGCTGGAACGCGAACGGATAGCTTCGGTCGTGCTTGAAATGCCGGTGATCGGCATCGTGTTGCGCGGCCAAAAGGAGGTCTGGCGCGGCGACGCGGCGCAAATCCTGCGACCCGGCACCGTCTTCGTCTTTCCCCGTGGCGTGCCGCTGGATGTCGTCAATGTCCCTGATGCTGTTACCGGTATCTATGAGTCCCTGCTACTGACTGTGGACAAGCGCCCTGCGGGCCTCGCGCCGCTAAAGGCGCCCCGCAGGCCGCAAGGTTTTGCCGTGACGCTCACGCCCGATCTCGCCGAGGCGGTCTGCCATGCGGCAACCACGATCGCCGATCCCGCGCATGGCGAGGCCTTATGCGAGCTTCGTTTTGCCGAACTGTTGACCTTGCTGGCCTCCGATCCGGCGGGGAGGCTGGCCTTGACGGGCGATCTGTCCGAGCGTGCTGAATGGGTGATCGCGCAAAGCCCGGCGCATGGATGGTCGGTCGGCGAATTGGCCCGCGAGTTGGGCGTTGGCGCTTCAACGCTGCGCCGGCGGCTGGATGAAGCCGGCCAGCCGTTTCGTCAGCTTCTTGCTGGTGTACGGATGCAGGCTGCGCGGGAGGCTTTGAGGAATGGCGCGAGTATGAGCGAGGCGGCCGTTACGGCGGGCTACGCGTCGCGTTCTCATTTCTATCGCGCCTACCGCGCCCATCATGG
Organism: Rhodobiaceae bacterium; assembly: GCA_020441995.1. Classification (GTDB taxonomy): domain Bacteria; phylum Pseudomonadota; class Alphaproteobacteria; order Rhizobiales; family Tepidamorphaceae; genus JACKJK01. The sequence continues at coordinate 2,974 of JAGRLC010000121.1, read as the reverse complement.
TCATCCGCCAAGGCGCGATCAGCAGGCGGCGTGACAAAAGCGTCTTGAATGCAAAATGGCCGACCCTTTCAGAGGCCGGCCATTCAGTCTCGCAACCCGTTCGGGATGTCTATCCCTCGTCGGGCATCGGGTACATGATCTGGCATGTTGCTGTTTCAGTCCTGTCGGTCAGTTGCGCGTGAATTTTTCGCGGTCGCTGACGATCGCTTCCTGATGGTACCAGGCTTCGCTGTAGGACGTTCCGGCGTATGTGGCCGGTTCTGCGATGGACGCCAGATAGCCGTCGGAATGGCGGGGCTGGAGTCCGGCCCGTCCGCCGGTCGGGAATTTCAGGATCGTCGCCGATCCCTGGGTTTCAGTTGCTTTCATGTCAGTCTCCTTTTTGGAAGCTACCGACGCATCCATGATGCGGGCGGCTTTGATACTATGATGTTAAAACGAAATGCATAAAAACAAGCCATAAAACGCCTAATTGATGATCATTTGTTCAATTTTTATGTCCGCTTATTTGTTGAGCGGTCCAGAAAACAGGCAATGAAATTCATTCACTGGGGGTGTATTTTGCATCGCGAAAAATGAATTAACTTATTGAAAAATAATATTAAAAATGGATTTGATCCTGCCAGTTCCGATTTATGGCGCTTGGAAAGTTGCTTAAAAATGCGCCAGTCAAATCGGTTGGCATAGGAGCTGCATATGAAAATTCGATTCCTGGTCTAGCCGGGCGCGGTTTTTCGCGTGTGGCGAGGGGCGGGCTGGTGGGGATGATTCTCGGTTCAAGGGGGCTCCCCGGAAATGGCGTCAACACCTGTTAAAGAGACGATCTATGACCAAGTACAAACTCGAATACATCTGGTTGGACGGTTACACCCCGGTTCCCAACCTGCGCGGCAAGACCCAGATCAAGGAATATGCATCTTTCCCGAAGCTCGAGGAGCTTCCGCTGTGGGGCTTTGACGGTTCTTCGACCATGCAGGCCGAAGGCAGCAACTCCGACTGCGTGCTGAAGCCCGTCGCGGTTTACCCGGACCCGGCCCGCAAGAACGGCGTTCTGGTGCTGTGCGAAGTCATGATGCCCGATGGCGAGACCCCGCACCCCTCGAACGCGCGTGCGACCATTCTCGATGACGAGGGCGCCTGGTTCGGTTTCGAACAGGAATATTTCTTCTACAAGGACGGCCGCCCGCTCGGCTTCCCGGCTGCCGGTTATCCCGAGCCGCAGGGCAAGTACTACACCGGCGTCGGTTACAGCGCCGTTGGCGATATCGCCCGCGAGATCGTCGAAGAGCACCTCAACCAGTGCCTCGATGCCGGTATCAACCACGAAGGCATCAACGCCGAAGTGGCAAAGGGCCAGTGGGAATTCCAGATTTTCGGCAAGGGCTCCAAGAAGGCCGCCGACGAAATGTGGATGGCCCGCTACCTGCTTGAGCGCCTGACCGAGAAGTATGGCGTTGACATCGAATATCACTGCAAGCCGCTCGGCGACACCGACTGGAACGGCTCGGGCATGCATTGCAACTTCTCCACCACGTTCCTGCGCGAGACCGGTGGCAAGGAGTACTTCGAGAAGCTGATGGCCCAGTTCGAAAAGAACCTGATGGACCACATCAACGTCTACGGTCCGGACAACCACATGCGTCTGACCGGCAAGCACGAGACGGCTCCGTGGAACAAGTTCTCCTACGGCGTCGCCGACCGTGGCGCTTCGGTCCGCGTGCCGCATTCCTTCGTCAAGAACGGTTACAAGGGCTACCTGGAAGATCGCCGTCCGAACTCCCAGGGTGACCCGTACGCGATCGCTTCGCAGGTTCTGAAGACGATTTCCGAGGTTCCGACCGCGGCATCCGCCGCGGCCTGACACTGATCTCTCCCGAGCTGGGCTCAACTGAGCTTCCGCTTTCATGAGCAATTGCGGGGTGTCCTCTGGATACCCCGCTTTTTTTATGCACGGCGATGTGAATTGACGCAACTGGCGCATTGGGAAAAAAGCGCGCTTCGGTCAATGCAAGCGCGAAGCGGCTCCCTTGGCATCCAGATCAGATATTGAAATCGCCTTCACGCGTCTGCCGGATATCGATCCCAGCGAAATCGTCGCGCATATGTCGGACCCGCGCGTCGCTACGCACATGCCGTTGCTGACGGGGGCATGGGACGAGGCGGCCTGCGCGGCATTCGTCCAAACGAAGGAGGAATGCTGGCGGCGAGACGGTCTTGGCCACTGGGCCATCCTGTGCAACGGCGCCTATGCCGGCTGGGGCGGTTTCCAGAAGGAAGGCGATGAATGGGATTTCGGCCTGGTGCTGAAGCCCGAACATTTCGGCCTTGGCGCGCGCATCGCCGCAAAGGCGCTGACCTTCGCCCGCGCCGACGAGCGTATTTCCTTCGTGACCTTCCTGCTGCCGCCTTCGCGGACGAGGCTTGGCGGCCTGAAACGCCTCGGCGCGTCCTACGTTGGCGATGTCGATTACGGCGGCAAACGGTTCCTGAAATATCGTCTCGAAACCGTGTAGGGGGCGGCTATTCGGAACCGCCCTTCCGGTGCCCGGAGAACGCTATCCGGCCTTGGCGGACCGGGCGGAAGGTGCCGGTTTTCATCACCGTCCCGCCGCCGGCATGTTTGCCGGATGTCGGCTTCGATCCGGCCGGTGCTCACAAACCGCTTGCAAGAGTCCAGGTCCGCAATCGCGCAGTTCAGGCCTGCCTTTGCGCATGTGAAAGGGAGGTGAGGCGCAATTGCTGCGCGCAGGCATCAAGAAGGGGTTGCAAATCCGCGATTTGCCGGGCTAGAAGAACGCCTTGCTTGGCACTGCTTCGCGCGGGCCTTGTTCCATGGCTACCAGGAACAGCGCTCAACCCGTTGGACTGAAACGGGTTCTTGGGGAATAGTTTAACGGTAGAACAGCGGACTCTGACTCCGTCGGTCATGGTTCGAATCCAGGTTACCCAGCCACCCACCCACACCAAACAGCCT
>JAGRLC010000120.1:292-5548 GCA_020441995.1 Rhodobiaceae bacterium | reverse complement strand
GTTCTTGGCGCCGCCGAAACACTGCACGCGCTTGCCCGCCGCGCAGCCGCGCGAATAGACATAGTGGGCAATCGCGGTCGAACCGACAAAGCCGACAGCCTGGATATCGGTATCGTCCAGCACCGCGTCGACGGCTTCCTTGTCGCCATTGACGACGTTGAGAATGCCGGCGGGGGCGCCTGCTTCCAGCATCAGCTCGGCCAGCATCATCGGAACGGAGGGATCGCGCTCGGACGGCTTCAGGATGAAGGCATTGCCCGCCGCAATCGCCGGGCAGAATTTCCACATCGGGATCATTGCCGGGAAGTTGAACGGCGTGATGCCGGCAACGACGCCAAGCGGCTGGCGCATCGAATACATGTCGATGCCGGGTCCCGCGCCCTCGGTGAACTCGCCTTTCAGCAGATGCGGAGCGCCGATGCAGAACTCGGCAACCTCGAGGCCGCGGACCACGTCGCCCTTGGCGTCGGGGATGGTCTTGCCGTGCTCGCGTGACAGCGCCTCGGCCAGCTTGTCCATGTCCCGGTGCAGCAGGTCGACGAATTTCATCATCACGCGGGCGCGCCTTTGCGGGTTCTGCGCCGCCCACTCCGGCTGGGCGCTAGCTGCGTTCTCGACAGCCGCGCGCACCTCTGCCTGGCTCGCCAGCGCGACCTTCGCCTGAACCTCGCCGGTTGCGGGATTGTAAACGTCGGCGAAGCGCCCGCTTTTGCCGGGGACAGCCTTGCCGCCGATGAAATGTCCGATCTCTTGCATGAAGACCTCCCTGTCTTTTTCGATTTTCTGAATTATGATCTGCAAAATCGCAAATGAAAATGCCTATGTCTTCGGAGCCGTTATGCGGAATTTCCGGCCATGAAATGGGACAACCTCAGGGTCTTCCTCGCAATTGCCCGCGCCGGGCAGATCCTTGGCGCGGCGAAAAAGCTCGGCCTCGACCAGGCCACGGCCAGCCGTCGCCTTTCTGCGCTTGAAAACGACCTTGGCGCAACCCTGTTCCAGCGCCATACCACCGGCGTTGTGGTGACGCCCGCCGGCGAACGCCTGTTGCCCATCGCCGAACGCATGGAATCGGAAGCCATGGCGGCGCAATCACTCATCGGCCAGAGTGATGTCGCCCTGTCGGGCACGGTGCGCATCGGGGCGCCGGACGGCTTCGGCAATTTCTTTCTCGCTCCGCTGCTTGCCGAAATGGCGGATACGCATCCGGAACTGCGCATCCAGCTCGTGCCCATTCCGCGCAATTTCTCGCTGTCGAAGCGCGAGGCGGACATTGCCATCACCGTGGAGCGCCCGACGGAAGGACGCCTGTTCGCCCGCAAGCTTACCGACTACACGCTCAGCCTCTATGCGTCACAGTCTTACCTGGACCAGATCGGCGGCATCGGCAGCCAGGGCGAGCTGCGCAAGTGTCTGTTCGTCACCTATGTGCAGGACATGATCTGGTCGCCCCACCTCGACTATTCCGAACCCTATGTCAGCCAGTGCGGCCAGGTTCTGGAATGCGCCGGCATCGTCGGACAGATGCAGGCCCTGGCGACCCGTGGCGTCGGCTTCGTTCACGACTACACCGCCCATTCCATACCGGGGCTGGTGCGCGTGCTTCCGGACATCTCGCTGAAACGCAGCTACTGGATCGTCACACATGCCGATGTGCGTGGCCTGCGCCGCGTTACCGAGGTGATGGACTTCATCTCCGCCCGCACCAAGGAAGCGCGTGCGGACTTCGAGCGGGATTAAGCCCCGTCCATCACCTCCACCGACAGTACCGTCGGCAGGTGGCGGGCGATTTCATTGAAGTTCTCGCCCTCGTCGAAGCTGGCGAAAATCGACCCGGTATTGGTGCCGAAATAAACGCCGGCCTTCTTTTGTTTGTCGGTGGCCATCGCCTGGCGCAAAACGGTGAAGAAGCAGGCACCCTGCGGCAGGCCGGAACGCTTCGCCTCCCAGGTTTCGCCGCCGTCGCGCGAACGCCACACGGCGGCAGAGGCATCGGGCGGGAAACGCCCGTCCATATCGCTGTTGAGCGGCAGCACAAAGATGGTTTTCGGATCGTGCGGATGCACGGCGATGGGAAAGCCGAAGGTCGAGGGCAGGCCGGGCGTGATGTCGTGCCAGTTCCGGCCCCCATCGGCGCTGCGGAAAACGCCGTGGTGGTTCTGCTGATAGAGCAGATCGCTGTCATCGCCGGGCGCGCGTACGATACTGTGCACGCAAAGCCCCGTCTGGCCATCCTTCGGCGCTGCGGGATGCATGTGCCCTTCGCAGGCTTCGGCATTGTCGAGCCGGTTGCGCCGCTCGAAACTCTTTCCGCCGTCCTCCGTCGCGAAGGCGCCCGCCGCAGAAATGCCGAGCCAGTAGCGTTCCATGATTTTCGGATGGGGCACGAGCGTATGAACCACCAGACCGGCCGCGCCGGGATTCCAGGTTTCGCGTTCCGGGTGATCGTTGAAGGCGGACACGCCCTGCCATGTCGCGCCATCGTCATGGCTTTCGTACAGCCGCCCCGGCTTGCCGCCGGCCAGCAGCCGGCCATGGGCGAAGTTGAGCGACCAGATCGCCTCGACATCCTTGCCGACATGGGCTCCCGGCGGCGTCCAGCCAAAGAACTTCGCCATTTCCGGATCGTTCTCGGCCCAATCGTCGATCGTGCCCCTGGAAAACCGCGTGACCTCCCAGTTCTTCCCTCCATCAGCCGAACGCCAGACGCCTGCACCCTGCCACTCGCCGCCACCACCGGCCCAGAGCATGGACCTGTCAGCATCGCCAATGACATGATTGATCGGCCAGCCGCCGCAATGCGGCCCGCTCACGTTCCAGTCGTTGCCGCGTCTCCCCGAAACGAGAAACGCGCCCTTGGTCGTACCGACCAGCACCGTGACCCTATCGTCCATGCCATCACCTTCCCTTGGGGAAGGTCAGCATCTCATGAAACGCACCGTCCGCACAGACACATTGCGGTTTCGGGCGCGAATGTCAGCCGCTCAACTGGTCGAATGCCTCCAGCGCCTCGGCGCCATAGATCATCGAAGGTCCGCCGCCCATGTAGACGGCGACCGCTATGGTCTCCATCACCTCCTCGCGCGTCGCGCCGTATTTCGCCGCCGCCTTGGCATGGAAGGCGAGGCAGCCGTCGCAGCGCGCCGTGATACCGATGGCCAACGCGATCAACTCCTTGGTTTTCGGATCGAGCGCACCGTCCGAAATGGCGCTGCGCGCAACTTCAGCAAATCCCTTCGCCACACCGGGGATACCTTTGCGCAGCCGCGCCATACGTTCGTTGGTCTGATCGACAAAGCCGCTCCAATCCGTCACCGCCATCGTTTTCTCCTGCAATGAGTCCGGTCATGCGCGATACATTCGCAAGTTTGAATGCGGATGAAATGATTCGGATCAAATGCGGATCCTGCCCGTGGCGGCGGCTTGCCGGGCAGATGCCGCCACGTCATGGGAAAGCGGTAACTGGCTATTTTTACAGCGTTTTCCGCTGTTAACCGGACATGCGTATTTTTCATACCGGCATTGCTATCGTTATTTCGCCGCAAACCACTTATATGCACTGCAACATAGCCGTCTGGGGAGACGCTGATCCGGAGGGTCGTGACATGCAAAGGAGAACCGCATGGACGACCGTACCACCCATCATGCCGCAGGCGGCGTGATCCGCCGCTTGTGGGTCACCGAGACACCGGCATTCCGTGAACATCTCGCACGCCTCGATGGCGATAGCCGCCGCTTGCGTTTCGCCGGCGCCGTATCGCCGCAATACGTGGAAGCCTACGCCAATGACGCCCTGAAGCGGGCGACCGCCGTCTATGGCTGGTTCGAGGGCGCGGATATGCGTGCCGCCGCCGAACTGCACGGGCCGATGTTTTCGCGCACCGGCGAAGCGGCATTTTCTGTCGAGCCCGACTATCAGGGACGCGGGATCGGAACCGCCCTTATGGGACGCATCGTGCTTTCGGCGCGCAACCGGGGCATGCGCCATCTTGTGGTGTCCTGCCTGTCGGAAAACTCGCCGATGCAGAAGATCGTCAGACATCATGATGCAGAGATCGAGTTCCATACCGGCGAAACGGTCGGCACGGTCCACCCGAATTTCCCAACAGGCCTGTCGATGCTGCGCGAGGCCATTGCCGAGAGTCACGGCCTGACCTCGGCAATGGTGGGCATCCAGATGGATATGCTCACCCGTTATTTTGCGCTGGCAAAGTAATTAAGGTGAAATTCTTCCGGGTATTGCGGCGTATCAATCCCGCAATTCCCGGAAGTAAGCAGTAATACGTGGAATTACGATAAATTAAGCCAAGGCTGACAGGGTGCTCCGGTTACGGACCTGGAGAACTGATATGCCTCACCCGGAAACAGCCGGCACTGCTGCGCGAAGCGCCTTGAGCGGCCCGCATGTCTGCTCGCATGTCGGCACGCAGTTGATGACGATCGCCAAGACCACGCTGACCGAAGCCTGTCATTCCAATGGCGGCTCCCTCACGGCATCGGAAATCGAAAATCTCCTCGACCTGATCGCATCCACGCCGGAAGTGTTTTCACTCTACACCGGGCAATACGCGGCATGTTCGGGCATCCACAGCTCGGGCAAATTCACCCAGATCGACGCGCAGACATTCGCGCGCTTCATGCTCCAGTCCTTCTGCCAGGACATTATCCGGAGCAGTTTCGACAAGCAGATCGGCCGCGCCGGTCCGGCCTGGACGCGCCATTTTCTCGAAGGGCTGGTCAACCATATCGAGCGCGGGACCGACCCGGATTTCCATGACAGGCTCTATGCGCGCTACAGGGCGCTGGCGCTGAAAGACGGCCGGGCCTTGAGCGCCACGGCCTTCTATGCCGATCCGGAAATCCGAAGCCTTCTGCAGACTGCCTTCGACGCTCTGGTCGCGGAAACCGATGAGCACGAAGCCTTCACCGATACCGTCAATACCGCGATCGGCAAGGCGCTGAGCCTGTCGGGCCCATCGCCGCTGAAGGTAACAAACGCCGACATAACGGCTTTTCTCGCCAGCCTGTACAAGAACATGGCCTACAGCCATTTCCGCAAGGCGGTGCTGACCGGGGCAAAGGTTCAGCAAGCACGCCGCGCCGGCTGATGAAACCCGCGTGTGATTGATTAGACCCTTCGGGCCACCATCATCTTCTTGATCTCGGCGATTGCTTTCGCCGGGTTCAGACCCTTCGGGCAGGTCTGCGTGCAGTTCATGATGGTATGGCAACGGTAGAGCCGGAACGGATCTTCCA
>JAGRLC010000120.1:0-198 GCA_020441995.1 Rhodobiaceae bacterium | reverse complement strand
CGTTCCACCAGTAGCTCGGGCAGGACGTCGAGCAGCATGCGCAAAGGATGCATTCGTAGAGCCCGTCGAGCTTCTCGCGGTCGTCATGCGATTGCTTCCATTCGCGCTCCGGCGTCGGCGACGCCGTCTTCAGCCACGGCTCGACGGAGGCGAGCTGGGTGTAGAAACGGGTCAGGTCGGGGACCAGATCCTTGACCA
>JAGRLC010000119.1 GCA_020441995.1 Rhodobiaceae bacterium | reverse complement strand
AGCCGATGTTGCCGTCGAGCGCCACGTAGTTGAGATCGTACTTGGAAGCCTCGATCTCCTTGGCGTCCTCTTCCGTCTCGTCACGCAGCTCGGTGATGTCGGGATGGCGGAACAGGGCGTTGTTCTCGAACGATACCTTGGCGTCGAGCACGCGGATGTGACCGTCTTCAAGAACGACCAGCGGGTTGATCTCCAGCAGGCTCATGTCCTTTTCGGTGAAGGCCTTGTAGAGCGTCTTGAACAGCGACATGCCTTCGCTCTTGGCCGGCTCTTCCAGCTTCAGGGATTCAGCCAGCTTGCGCGCGTCCGCGTCGGTGACGCCGGTTTCCGGATCGATCGGCAGCGTCAGGATCTTTTCAGGCGTCTCTTCGGCAACCGCCTCGATATCCATGCCGCCCTCGGTGGAGGCAACGAAGGCAACGCGGCCCGTACCGCGGTCGACCAGGATCGAGAGGTAAAGCTCACGCGCAATCGCGGCGCCTTCCTCGATGTAGAGACGGTTGACCTGCTTGCCGCTCGGGCCGGTCTGCTTGGTGACCAGCGTGTTGCCGAGCATCTCGGCGGCATTCGCCTTGACTTCCTCGACCGACTTCACGACGCGCACACCGCCCTTGGCGTCGGGCCCAAGTTCCTTGAACTTACCCTTGCCGCGCCCGCCGGCATGGATCTGCGTTTTGACAACGTAAACAGGACCAGGCAGCGACTTGGCTGCGGCTTCCGCCTCATCGGCGGAGAAAACCGGCACGCCTGCGGCAACCGGTGCGCCGTAGGACTTAAGAACGGCCTTGGCCTGATACTCGTGGATATTCATTGGGCTAATCGCCTCCCATTAGTGCGGTCGATTGTTGTTTGAGCTGATTACTTCTTCCCCAGCGCCGGAACGATGTCCCGGCACGCGTCGCAAAGGCCCTGAACAGCCTTCACCGATTTGTCGAGCATGCCCTTCTCGGTGCGGTTGAGGTCGATCTCGATAATGCGCTCGATCCCCTTCGAGCCGATGACGGTGGGCACACCCAGATAAATGTCGGATACGCCGTATTCGCCCTTCAGGTGGGCCGCGCACGGCAGCACGCGCTTCTTGTCCTTGAGGTAGGATTCGGCCATCACGATCGCCGAAGCGGCCGGGGCGTAGAAAGCCGAACCGGTCTTCAGCAGGCCGACGATCTCGGCGCCGCCATCGCGGGTGCGCTGAACGATCTCTTCAAGCCGCTTCTTGGTAATCCAGCCCATCTTGACCAGATCGGGCAGCGGAATGCCCGCAACGGTGGAATAACGCACCAGCGGCACCATCGTGTCGCCATGCCCGCCGAGCACGAAGGTCGAAACGTCCTCGACCGAAACGTCGAATTCCTCGGCAAGGAAATAACGGAAACGGGAGGAGTCCAGAACGCCGGCCATGCCGCACACCATGTGCTTGGGCAGGCCGGAGAATTTCTGCNNCGCCCAGACCATGGCATCGAGCGGATTGGTAATGCAGATGACGAAGGCCTTCGGGGCATATTTCTTGATGCCCGATCCGACCTGCTCCATCACTTTCAGATTGATGCCGAGAAGATCGTCGCGGCTCATGCCCGGCTTGCGCGGCACACCGGCGGTGATGATGCAAACATCGGCGTCCTTGATGTCGGCGTAGGACTGGGTGCCCTTCAGCCTCACATCGTAACCATCGACAGGCGAGGCCTCGGCAAGATCGAGCGACTTGCCTTCGGGCGTGCCTTCGGCGATGTCGAACATCACAACATCACCAAGTTCCTTCAAACCAATCAAATGTGCGAGCGTTCCGCCGATCTGACCGGCGCCGATCAGTGCAATCTTGGGTCGTGCCATTGGATTTCCCTAAGGTTAGGAGCCACGGGCTGAAAATAGGATTGCCTTCGCACCAGCGGGGCCGATTCCGATCAGTCCATGCCACCAGTGTGTGAAGGAAAGAATGGATTACGTTCTTTGCGCATCCGGATCAAGTAACCCGGTCTAAGATTCGCGCGGCCCCTCTCCGCCATGCGGCAGGGCGAGATAGGCTTCGCTGCGCATCTCGATCATGCGCGACGCGGTGCGTTCGAACTCGTTTGCGAAATCGCCTTCCGTGTAGAGTTCGTGCGGCTGCGCCTCGGCCGAGGCGATGAGTTTGACCTTGCGCTCGTAGAGCGCGTCGATCAGCCAGACGAGGCGCCGCGCCTGGTTGCGCTGCGAGGGGTCGAGCACCGGTATCGTATCGATCACGATCGTGTGGAAGGCGCGCGCGATACGGATGTAGTCGGCGGCGCCCAGAGGCCTGTCGCACAGGTCGTCGAAAGAGAACCGCGCCACGCCGCCATGCGCCTGCGGCACCTCGATGGAACGGCCCTTCATCTCGATGCGTGACGGGGCGGCATTCCTGACACCCGACAGCTTCTCGAAAGCCGCGTTGAGCGCCTGCCGCGCCTTGGTGTCGGCGGGCACGTGATAGACCGGCGCACCGGCCAGTTTCTCCAGCCGGAAGTCCGTGCGCGCATCCAGTTCGAACACCTCCACGCGCGTAAGCATCAGCTCGATGAACGGCAAAAACAGCTGCCGATTCAAACCGTTATGATAAAGGCTCTGCGGCGCGGTATTGGACGTGGCAACAAGAATGACTCCGCGCTCGAACAGCACGGTGAACAGCCGCCCCAGGATCATCGCATCGGCGATGTCGGTAACGTTGAACTCGTCGAAGCACAGCAGGCGGGCTTCGTCCGCAAGCGCATTGGCAACCGGCACGATCGGGTCGCCGCCCCCCTTCTGCTTCGCGTTCTGGCGCGCGGCGTGAATGCGCTCGTGCACATCGCTCATGAAGTCATGAAAATGAGCGCGGCGCTTTGCCGGATGGGACGTCGTTTCGAAGAACAGATCCATCAGCATGGTCTTGCCACGGCCGACGGCTCCGTGGATGTAGAGACCGCGTACGCCTTCCGCCATGCGCCGCGACCGCAGGAACCGTCCGATCAATCCAACGCGCTGCGCCTCCTGGGCGGCAATCGCCGTCTCGAGACGCTCCAGGCTTGCGAGCAATAGCGCCTGTTGCGGGTCTCTCTCTATCGCCCCTGAGGCAACGAGCTCCTCGTATTTGTTCCGAATTGTCAAAAGTGTTGTCCCGTCAGTCCGCATCGACCTTGAAGACATCATCGACCGGGACCGAGAGGCCATTGGCCAGACGATTGGTCTCGTTGGCCATGCCGACAACCGCCAGCAATTCCATCAGCATGGCGTCGCTCATGCCCTTTGCGCGCGCCGATGCCGTATGGGAATGGATGCAGTAATCGCATCCGTTCGTCGCCGAAACGGCGATGTAGACCATCTCCTTGGTCAGCGGGTCGAGCGCGCCGGGCGCCATAACCTGCTTGATCGTCTGCCAGGTTCGCTCAAGCAGGGCTGAATCATGCGCCAGCGCACGCCAGAAATTGTTGATGAAATCCGTGCCACGGGTCTTACGGATATCATCGAACACCGCGCGGGCGCGGTCATCGAGTTCGTTGTCGTCCAGCAGCCTGATCGTTGCCATTGTCCCTGTTCCCGCTCTTCAGCCTGTCGCCTTCTCGCCGCTTCGCGGCAGCGGATGGCCCGGCATTAGTTCGTAAGGATGCTTCCAGCCGGGCAGGTCGGCGATACGGTCACGCCAGCGCGCGACATTGGGAAATTCCTTGTCGATATCGATACCCAGCTCGTCACCGAAATAGATGTATCCGGCCATCGAGATATCCGCGATGGTCGGCCGGTCGGCAACCGCGAAGTCGCGGTCTTCCAGATGCGCCTCGAGAACTCCCACGGCGGCCTTCGCCCGCCCGCCGAGAAAACCGACCACATCCGGATTGGCCTTGTTCACGAACGTGCGCAGAAACCTGAAAGTTGCCAGGTAGCTGGTGAGCTTGTGATTGTCGAACAGGATCCACCGCAGGATTTCACGCCGCTCGTCACCATTCGCTGGCCCGAAGCGACCTGTGGTTTCAGCGAGATAATCGAGGATCACACCGGACTGGCTAAGCCGCTTGCCGGCATGTTCGAGCACGGGCACCTCGCCCATGACATTGATCTTCCGGTACGCGGCGCCCTTGGTTTCGCCGTTGAAGAAATCAACGAAAACCGGCTCCCAGTCGGCGCCGGCCAGCGCCAGATGCAGCGCGGGCTTGTAGGCGTTGCCCGACTGGGCAAAGCAGTAAAGACGGTATTCAGCCATGCGACTGCCCCCCAAGACACCCAAATGACGTTCCGTGTCCTAGAAAACCGTCCGCAATGGCGGTTGTCCAGCCGATAGCCGTACTTTGCAGAAATTGAACCGCTAGCGCAGCATCGCCACCGGCCCGCCAATGGCGAGCGCACCATCGAAGCGGCGGTCATTGGACCGCGCCAGTACGGCGACCTGCTTGCCGCCCTGGTCCTTGAGGACGACATTGTTGCCCTCGATATTCCAGGCTCCAACATTCTTCAGCGATTCGCTGGTGCAATTGCGGGTCGACGCACGGTAGCCGCCGTTCCAGCCGGTCAGGGAAACGTTGAGCTGGCAGCTGGACGAGGCATCCGCGATGGTCCACTGGCCAAGCACATCTTCCTTGGCGGGCGGCGCGACCGCGGTCGCAACCGCGCTGGGCGCCGGCTGGGCCGGTTGCGCGGGCTGCTGCTGATACGGGTTGTTCGGCTGCGATGTCACGATCCGGCTGCTTGCATCTCCGCGGCCCTGGAAACCGCCCTGCTGCTGATACCCGCCTTGCTGATCGTAGCCCGGATACCCGCCTTGGCTGGCGGTTTGATAATCGCCCTGATAGCCGCCTTGCGGGTAGCCGCCCTGCTGCTGAACGCTGCTCTGCTGGCTGCCGGGCGGCGGCGCAAGCTGCTCGCTCGTCACCGGCTCCGCCGGTGCGGGATTCATCGAGATCGGGGCGCGGCGCGACATCCCGCTGCTGCACGCAGCGAGTGAAATCGCGGTAATCGCGACGGCTGTAAACCTGAAAATCAAAACCAATTGTCCCCGATTGTTCCGTGGCCCCGGAGCGGCGGAAAATACGCCAACGGGCCTGACGGGGCAACCGCACCGCCAGACCCGTAGTTAAATACTTGTTACGCCATGTTTCAGTCAAAAACATGGCCGGCCAGCTCTTTAACCGGCGCCGGGTCTATTTCATGGTCGGAATCACGAATTCAGCGCCGTCTTTTACGCCCGAAGGCCAGCGCGCGGTCACCGTCTTGGTGCGCGTGTAGAACTTGAACGCGTCGGGTCCGTGCTGGTTGAGGTCGCCGAAGCCGGATTTTTTCCAGCCGCCGAACGTGTGATAGGCGAGCGGCACCGGGATCGGGACATTGATACCGACCATGCCGATATTGATCCGGCTGGCGAAATCGCGCGCCGTGTCGCCATCGCGGGTGAAGATCGCCGTGCCGTTGCCATACTCGTGATCGATGGCAAGCCCGATCGCCTCTTCATAGGTCTTGGCGCGCACCGTGGAGAGGACCGGCCCGAAAATTTCGGTCTTGTAGATGTCCATGTCCTTGGTCACCCGGTCGAACAGGCAGCCGCCCATGAAGTAGCCGTTCTCATAGCCCTGCATGGAAAAGCCGCGCCCGTCGACGACCAGTTCGGCGCCTTCCTCGACACCCCGGTCGACAAGGCCCTTCACGCGGGTCAGCGCTTCCTTGGTCACAAGCGGGCCGAAATCGACATCGTCGCCCGCCGTGTAGGGACCGATCTTCAGGCTTTCGACGCGCGGCGCCAGTTTCTCGATCAGCGCATCCGCCGTGCTCTCACCCACCGGCACGGCAACCGAAACCGCCATGCAGCGCTCGCCGGCCGCGCCATAGCCGGCCCCGACCAGCGCATCAACCGCCTGATCCATGTCCGCATCGGGCATGATGATCATGTGGTTCTTGGC
>JAGRLC010000118.1:4629-23737 GCA_020441995.1 Rhodobiaceae bacterium | reverse complement strand
AACAGATATTGCTTGCACTTCGTCGCCTTGGAGATCGCATGCGCTTCATCCAGAGCTTCGGGCAGCGTGTCGGCGATGAACCCACGAGACTGGTGCAGGGTCACATGATCGTTGTCGCGATCATTCATCAGATGCGCGGCCAGTTGCGCCGCGCCGCCACGCTGGGAACCTTTGAGGATCATCGCTGCGCCCCTTTGCCAAGGGCGCGCATCACCAGCACACGGACTTGGCGGATATCGTCACAGGCAGCGTTGAGGCGGTCGGCAATCTGATCCTCAATAATCAGATTGCCCGACCGTGCCTCACGCGCCAGCGTGGAGAGAGAAGCGGCAAGATTGGTGCGGCCCAAAACGCCCAGCACTCCGGCCAAGAGTTTCTGATCGATTTGAGGTTGAGGACTGCGCCTCGGCTTGTCAGCCTCACCCGAAAACAGAACAGCCTTCACATATGCCGACAACGCCATCCGGCCCGCACGGGTTTCCAACGCCCGCCGCTCTTCATCGCTCAAGCGGATGGATAAGGGGGATGGGCGCTTTTTGGTCTTTAGCTGGGCGACCTCGTTCATGCTTCGCTCCATCGGCGAAGGAAGAGCCGAACCAAATGCCGTCGACTCCAATGTCAAATGACATCAGAGCGCTAGAACTGGCGATTTGATTGGCTTTTTCCCTGTCGCTTCAAAAAGTAAGCGAAGCTGGTTGTGAGCCCCCGCAACCAAACAAAAAGCCCGGTCTTGTGCCGGGCTTTTTGTTTTGTGAGGTCGAGGATTGGAACCTGATCAGGGACCCATGGCGTGTTGGCAGAGCCAACCGTCTATGGGACATAAAAGCCTCAAATCCTGCCCCCGCAACCAAAACAAAACCCGCCTTTATGGCGGGTTTTTTATTGTTCAGCCTGTCAGCAGACAGGGGCGGCTTACCTGAGGTGGATAGCCATGCCGCTCAGGTCGAGGTTGGCCATCAGGCCGATCTGGTGACCCTTGAGGTGCAGGATAACGCCCTTTGAGTTCTGCATCTTGATGCCGCGTACGCCACCCGCGACGGCAGCGCCGCCGCCGTAAGCGGCATAAACGCCCTCGATGTCCGAAGCGCTGTGCATACGGGTGGCCGTGCCGATGAATTCGGTGACTGCGGCGCCGAAAACGAGGCCGGCGCTGATGCCGCCAACGCTGAGGCCGTAGTTGCGGCCCTTGTAGGTCAGCGTGCCGTGGCCGCCCTGTCCGCCGAACCACCAGCCACCCTTGATGACTTTGATATAGACATCACCGGTGCCCGCAAGGGCGGGTTTTGCAACAAGCGTGGAAAGAAGCGCGCCGCCAGTCAGGATACCGAAGCGGCGTCGGGAAAGGGAATCCATGTTGAAACTCCTCATTTTTTCAAGTCGCCGGAAATGCCCGGCCGGCCGGATGAGGAAGCTGCCAAAAATCGCGCTTTGCGTACTCTGAACCAGATGCCAAGCCGCGACAGCGTCCTTGCCCAAGGTGGCAGCACAGCTTTAACGAACCGTGATTCCCCCCTTGTTTGAGCATTGCAGCCAATTTTGGAGGGAGTGTGGCAGAACTTCAAGAGGGGTGCTCACCCCGATTTGCCCTGCTCCAGTTCGGTTTTGATCTGCGCCCACGCCAGGAACGTGAAGAAAACAGTGCCACCCAGGATATTCCCTGTCAGGGCGGGAAGGATGAAGCCGCCCAGCGCTTCGAACAGGGATTCGGTGCCGGTCAGCACAACGACGGCCGCCTCCGCTGTTCCTGCGACGACGTGTGAAAAATCAGCCAAGGCAATGAGATAGGTCATCAGGATGATCACCAGCGGCTTGGACGCGGACGCATTGGGCATGATCCAGACCAGCAGAGCGATGATCCAGCCAGCGCCAACCCCGCGCAGCATTGTTTCCATCCAACCGTAGGACAGGGCGTGTTCCGAGAGTTCGGCAATGGCAGGCCATACATCCGGTTGCCAGCCAGCGGTCAGGAACAGGATCAGGCCGAACAGCGAAGCCCCGACAAGGTTCATCGCAAAGACGATGGCCCAAAGGCGCAGCATGGCGAAAACCGTGCTTCTGCGCGGTGTATCCAGCACCGGGCAGACAGCGGTGATCGTGTTTTCGGTGAAGAGCTGCATCTGGCCAAGGATTACGACCAGGAAGCCGATCGTGTAGCCGAAATTCTCGATGAGCGGACGCCATGGCGTGTCCGGAAGATGTGTGCGCAACAGGGCTTCGCTGAAGACCGACAGACCGATGGCGACACCGGCAAGAAAGCCCGAGACCGCGAGCGCCATGGCCGGGCGGCTCAGTTCGTCATCGCCCATGCGCCGGATCGTTTCGAAGATCACGGGCGCGCGCGACGGCGCTTCTTCCTCGATCTTCTCGAGTTCGTGCTCCTCGAAAGGTTTCTCGTTCTTGCGCGATTCCTTGGTCTCGCCGTCGACGATATCGCTCGATGCCGACTTGCGGCGGCGGGGCCTTTTGGTCATGCCATTATCCTGGTTTTTGCGCGGCTAATTTTTCTTCCCCGGCAGGTCGTCGTGGGATGTCGACGCAAGATCTTCCAGTTCGCTCTGCGACATCGATTCATACATATCGATGGAGGCGCCCTGGAGTTCGGACTTCTTGATGTCGCCGCGCTTGGCCGCGAGCGCGGCGCCCGCCGCCTTCTGCTGGGCCCTGGATGTGGCAGGCATGCGTACGGTCCTGTGCTTGTGGGCAAGCATTGAAAACGCGCAAACCGGCAAGAAGTTCCCTTAGCCGCGGTGTTTTCTGCATCCGGCCGGTGTCACTCAAGTGTCCGGGATGTCACTGCGGCCTTGTCACTTTTGTTTCGACAGGCTTTCTGAGCGATGTTTTTTCTGGCCCTGACTCGAGCCTTCCCGCCGAGGTTTCAACCGCTTCCAGCTTCGCCTTTTCCGCCCGCAAGCCAAGCAGCAATTCCCGCGTCGGCATGCCAAGCGGTGTCAGGCCGAGTTCCTTTTCGCGCGTGACGATGGCGCGGCGGGTGCCGGGGCCATAAAGCCCGTCAATGGCGCTCCTGTAGTAGCCCTTGTCCTTCAGCAGGGTTTGCAGTTCCTCGAATTCCCCGATGTTCCTGAGCAGTTTTTCGTTGCGGAAGCGCTCCAGCGATGGTGCGAACGCGGACGCAAGGACGGCGAGATTTGTCATCCGGCTTGCCACGACCCTGCGGCGCGATCCGTCCGCGGTCTGCCGGTACTCGGAGAATCCGGCGCCGCCGGAATTCATCGCCACGACACTGTATTTGCCATCGCGCTCCATGATGAGCGGCGAACCCGACGCGCCTTCGTACATGTCGCAGGTGTGCGGCAGCAACGTTCCCGAGCGGCTGATCGTGCGGCGCTGGCTCGCGAGGAAATGTTTCCGGTCTCCCGGCGAACGAATGCCGCACGGGGAGAGCCATTTCTCGATCAGCATCTTGTCGCCCTGATAGCCGATCATGAAGAGGCGCTTTTCCTTCGCGGCCCGGGCAATCTCGTCATAAGGCGCGCCGGCTAGTTCCAGTTCACGCCCTCGGCAGACGGCGGTTTTCAGCTTGGCCAAGGCCCAGTCTCCCGACTGCTGGGAGATCTCCGCGCCGCCGCGCGAGTGCCCGCCGAGAACGGAGAGGCGCGGCTGGTCCTCGCTGACATGTTCCAGCGAATAGTGCAGGGTGTCGGTTTCCGCCACCGGCCCGAACGGCGAGAAACGCATGTCGCCAAGTTTGACCGGGCCATTGGGGCCGCGCTCGCGCAGCAGGCAGTGGGCGTTGGTGGCGATCACGTCGGTCGCTACGCAGAAGGCCGTGCAGGCGAAAGAGGCCTTTGCGTTGTAAAGCAGGCCGACCCCATCGGCGAGGCGGCGATATTCCCCAGGGACGTCGGTGCGGTCGTCCTCGCCGATCACGATGGCGTTTGCCGGCGCGAGGGCTGCGGCGTAGACGACCAGCAGGCTTGCGAGCCCGCGAACCAGTGCGTTCATGTGGTTGCGTGTCCAGTGATCCGGGGACGGCAAGCGTCGCAGGCAATCCTGAGGAATGCAACTTCGTAAAGTCTAAGAGTCCTTGCTGCGTTTGATAACGCGGGCCGGATTGCCGGCGACAGTTGTATCCGCATCCACGTCGCGAATGACGACCGCTCCGGCCCCGACAAAGGCGCGTTCGCCGACGATCCGGTCTTGTATCAGTGTGCAGCCAACGCCAAGGACCGCTTCCTCGCCGATGCGGCAACGCGAAGACATGGTTATGCCGGGTCCTGTCGTCACATAGGCGCGCAAGTGACAATGATGACTGACCAGTGCACCACGGTTGATAAGCGCGAAGTCACCGATTGTTGCGCCAGCCCCTACATTCGCGCCTGTATGAACATAAACACCTTTGCCCAGCCGGGCCGAACTGGCGACGGTTGCCGTAGGATCGACGATGGTCATGAAATCGTTGAAACCAAGTTTTCTTGCCGATTCGACTGCCCTGCGGCGGAGCTGCGGCAACCAAACAGGACATATTACGGGTAGCTTGGTGAGGCTGTCGCTGATGGCATTTTCATGCACGATATTGTCGAGCTCCAGCAATTCCCATTCGGGCCTCCCGGTCACGACGGCTGCGGCGATCTCGATCCCAAGTCTGCGGCAGGTTTCAACCGCTTCGTGGGCCATCGCGCTTTCTGCGCCAAAAACCACAATCTGATTGGACATTTTGCCTCCCGAAGTGGCTTGAATGGTTTGCTCAAGTGAGGCCGAGCATCCTATCTTGCGGACTTCATCTGTAAGGGGATTCCATGGCGAACGCGAAGGCTGGAAGCGACGATATTCAGGACCCTCTTGATCCTGAAGAGCGGCAGCAGCGCTACGCGTCGTCCCTGAATGCATTCAAGACATTGTTGAGTTTCCAATGGGTGTCGCCGGAGCGCATCTCGGCGAACCAGGAAACATGCGTCAAAGCGCTCGTCGAACATGCCATTGCAAAGGTGCCTTTTTACCGCGAGCGGCTCGATATGCTGCGTGGACCGGATGGGATCGATCTTTCGCGTTGGCTCGACGTGCCGCTATTGAGCCGTACCGATGTCGTCAATGAAAAGCATGCTTTAACGGCTCAAGAAATTCCTGACAGGCATGGCAGGACTCACGTTGTCCGGTCTTCCGGAACAACCGGAGGGCGCACCGAGGTCCTTAAAACCGACCTTCAGGGCAACGTTAATGCGTGCTCCCAGTTACGATTCTGGCATGAGGCCGGTATCGACTGGTCGCAAAACCTCGGGATCATTCGTGCCGTAGATCCCACCCCCGAAGAGGCCGGAAGTGATGATCCGGAAGCATACAGATGGGGACCGCAGTGGCTGCCATGGAGTAGCCGGGGCAGCCTTGGGATTCTGTCTGTTCTAACACCGCCGGATCAGCAACTCGACTGGATCGAGGCGCGTGCGCCGATCTATTTGAACACAATGCCGTCCAACCTGCTGACTCTGGCGCATCATGTCCGGGATACGGGGCGCAAGGTCTCTGGCATTGCCGGCGCTCTGACGGGGGGCGATGCCCTGTCCCACGATATACGTCGCGAGGTTTCACGTTGGTTGGGGATAGAGGCGATGGACACGCTCGCGGCAGGCGAGTGCGGTCGTGTCGCTTCGCAATGTCCGGGCGGCGGGCCGGGTTACCACATGGAAACGGAAGCGAACGTGGTGGAAGTCCTCAAGGAGGACGGAACGCCGTGCCGGCCGGGCGAAACCGGATTGCTGACCGTCACGCCGCTCTTCAGCTTTGCGATGCCGCTGATCCGCTACCAGTTTCAGGACTGGGTAACGGTGGGTGAGCCGTGCTCCTGCGGACGCACCTCACCTGTGATTGCTGACATTATCGGGCGTGACAGCACGCTTCTTCGTTTCAGGGACGGTGTGCGGATGCGGTTGGAACTCGACAGCGAGCGCATATTTCAGATGATCGGGCCGCGCAGGTTCCAGATCGTTCAAACGTCACCGGATCGAATTGAAATTCGCATCGCCGAAATGCGCAGCGATCATCCCGCGGACACTGGGGCCATGGAAAACTACGTCAAAGAATTGGCTGGGCGCGATATTGAAATTGTAAGTCGACTTGTTCCGGCTATCGGGACGCCATCAAGCGGCAAGTTCGACCGCGTCTGGCGCAGCTTTCCATAAAGGCTCGACCTACAAGCTCTTTATTTAGCCATTAACATGTTAAACTGGGCACACGTTACTGTCATGGCCTTTCCGTCTTCAGGAACCGCAACCAGACACTGCTCCCCTTCGAGCTGGTTCAGGGCCTGGCTCGGATCGACCGGGTCATCCTCGCGGTGACGGCGGATCAGGCTCTTGTCCTGGTCGCCGAAGTACATGCGAAGACCCGCCCAGATCGTGGCGTGATCGTCGTCGCCAACCTGCCCTTCCGCAAAGACGCTCACCGGCGTCTGAACGCCGAACACATCGCCAACCTGCCACTCGAAGCCAAGAGCACCTGCGTCGCGGCCCAGGCTGCGGCGATAACCGGCATAGAGTTTCACATCGTCGGTCGGGTAGTAGGCGAAGTTGGCGAAGACATAGGCGTCGTCGCCATTTGTGTCGGAATCTTCGTAACCTGCCGTGCCTTCGATCGTGAACTGGCCCATGTAAAGCGCGACTTCCGGGCCGACGCGGAAGATGTCGTTCGAGCCAACGGCTGCCCAGCCGCCCCAGGCGCCAACCAGGTAAGATGCGGGGTCGCGGGTGAAGAGGTGCGCTGCGGCGCTGCCGGTCGCTTCGTCATCCAGCGCGCCGATGGAGGCATCGATCTGCAGGCCGGTGGCATGGCTCAGGGGCGTCGTGTAGCTGCCTTCAAGCTGGACGCGGCCGCCGCTGTCCTCATTATCGAGATCGACAAAACCGCCGGACAGGCCGAGCTTGAAGTTGGTCCGCGAGACGGCGGGCAATGTGCCGCCGTGGTGCCAGTTCGCGTCAACATCCGCCGCATATGCGGGAGAAGCCGCGATCAGCGCCGACAGGGAGCCGACGGTTACCATACGGATTTTCATCACTACGCCTCCAAGCGAATACAGAATCGCACTCATTTTTCATTAGGTGCCATAAACCAGCATGCTGGCGCGCGCCGCAAGTGTACGGGGGCTCACATCTCGCGTAACGGAAGGGAAATCGGTGCGATTCCTCTCGCGGTGTTGCCCAAATGCACTTAATTCCACAGATGCAAAGGCGTCGAACGGCTTCTGTTTTCCGCATTTTAGTGAAAAACCGCCATCGTTACGGCACGGTTGAATGGTTGGTTCGTCCAGCCGTACCGTTGATGTTGCGCGCCGCCGTATCTTGGATACGTTGCGGAGCGAGCCGACAAGTCTGACGCTGGGAACCGCATGGCGCGTATCTTCATATCGCATTCGAGCCGGGACAATGCCGCCGCCATGGCGATCAGCCAGTGGCTTGGCGAGCATGGCTGGGACGACCTGTTCCTCGATCTCGATCCCGAACGCGGCTTGAAAGCCGGCGAGCGCTGGCAGGAATCCCTGAAGCATGCCGCCGAGCGCTGCCAACTGGTGCTGTTCCTGATCTCTCCCGCCTGGTGCGATTCCAAATGGTGCGTGGCCGAATTTCTGCTCGCCAAGCAGATGAACAAGCGTATTGCGGCGGCGATCATCGAGCCTGTCGATCTCGCCGATCTGCCGGGCGAACTGACGGTGGAATGGCAGCTCGTCGACCTGACAGCGGGCAAGCGCGATTACCTTGCAAAGGTCAATCCGCCGCCGGGCGATGAATCGGTCACGGTGAAATTTTCCTCCGAAGCCTTGAACCGCCTGCGCATCGGCCTTGCCGAGGCAGGCCTCGATGCGCGGTATTTTTCATGGCCGCCGGCGGACGACCCGGAGCGTTCGCCCTATCGCGGGCTGAAGGCGCTGGAAGCCGAGGACGCCGGTATTTTCTTCGGCCGCGACGGACCGATCGTGCTCGGTATGGATGCGATGCGCGGCTTGCGGGAAGCCGCCGCGCCGCGCCTGATGGCGATCCTTGGCGCATCGGGGGCGGGCAAGTCCTCGTTCATGCGCGCCGGGTTGCTGCCCAGGCTGAAGCGCGAGGACCGTCACTTCCTGCCCCTTCCGCCAGTGCGCCCGGAACGCGCCGCGATCACCGGCGAGGAAGGGCTGATCGCGGCCATAGAGCAGGCGATGAGGCAGACCGGCGAAAGCTTCACGCGGGCAGAGATCAGAAAAGCCGTGGAGGCCGGCGCGCCGGAAATTGGCGTTCTGCTGGCGCGGATCGCCGCAAAGGCAACCGTTGGCGACGCCACACCTGCGATCGTGCTCCCCGTCGATCAGGGCGAGGAGTTGTTTGCCGCCGACGGCGCCGAGGAGGCGGAACGTTTCCTGAGCCTGCTGCGCGAACTGATGGATAACGAGACTGTGCCGCTGATGGTGCTGTTCACGATCCGCTCGGAGAGTTTCGAGGCTTTGCAGTCCGCGCCCGCGCTGGAAGGTGTGCGCCGTGTCTCCTTCGACCTGCCGCCGATGCCGCGCGGGTCTTTCAGCGAGGTTATTCTCGGCCCGGCCCGTCGGCTCGACGGCACCAAACGGGCGCTGAAGATCGAGGAGCCGCTTGTCGATGCGCTGCTCGCCGATGCCGACAAGGGGGGAGCAAAGGATGCGTTGCCGCTGCTCGCCTTCACGCTGGAACGGCTTTACCGCGAGCATGGCGGCGACGGCGACCTGAAGCTTGCCGAATACGAAGAACTGGGCGGGGTGCGCGGGTCGATCGAAGCCGCTGTGGCGCAGGTTATGAAAGCCGCGGACAGCAACGGCGATATTCCGCGTGGCGAGGCTGAGCGCTATGCGCTGCTGCGGCGGGGCATGATCCCGTGGCTCGCCGGTATCGATCCCGATACGGGGGCTCCGCGCCGCCGTGTTGCCCGCATGTCCGAAATTCCTGAAGACGCCCGGCCCCTGATGCAGCTGCTCGTCGATCAGCGGCTGCTTGCGACAGATGTCGCCAAGGATACAGGCGAAGTCACCATCGAGCCGGCGCATGAGGCGTTGCTGCGGCAATGGAACCTGCTGCAGGCATGGCTCGATGAGGACGGCGAGACGCTCGGCACGCTGGAGGGCGTGCGCCGCGCCACGCGCGAGTGGCAGGCGAACGGTCGCGATGCGGCATGGCTTGCCCATGCCGGTGGGAGACTGGAGGCGGCCGAAGCCGCAAGCGCGCGCGATGACATGGCATCGCTGCTTGGCGAAGCCGAGCGCGGCTATCTGACGGAGGCCCGAAAGGCCGAGAACGCGCGCCGGGACGCCGAAACCAGCCGCCTCAAGAAGGAGCGCAGGCTCTATCGCCTCATCACCGGCGGTTCTCTGGCGGCTGCGCTCGTCATGGGCATCGGCGCCTGGCAGATGTACGGCCTGTGGCAATCGACATTCGCCGAGAAGCTGTTCTGGGAAGCCTTCATGGCAACGGCCAATGGCGAGAACGAGAAGGCGGCCAAGCTCTTCGCCGAAGCCCGCGAGCGCGGCCATGAACGCGCGGCGCTGATCGAGGCAACGCTCAGTTCCGGCGGCGTCGGGTTTGAACAGGATTCAGCCAAGGCCGCGAAGCTTTATGAAATAGCGGCACAGAAGGGCGACGGTATCGCGATGATGAGCCTGGCGGAGGCTTACCAGAACGGTGACGGCGTTGCGCAAGATTATGGCAAGGCGCGCGAGTGGTATCAGAAGGCCGCGGACGCCGGAAACGGTGAGGCCTGGTCGAAGCTGGGATTCATGACGCTGCAAGGGCAGGGGGCGGAGCCTGACCCGCAGAAGGCGTTTGAGCTTTACGAAAAAGGCATTGCCGCAGGCAGCGCCAGCGCGCTGAACGACCTTGGCTGGATTTACCGCAACGGGATTGGCGTCGAGGCCGATGAAACCCGCGCGCAGGACTATTTCCGGCAGGCCGCCGACAAGGGCTACGTCCTGGCCATGGCAAACATTGGCGAGGGCTATCTCAACGGCAATGGCGGCACGCCGGACTATGCGGCGGCGCTTGAATGGTTCGGGAAAGCCGCGGATCTGGGCAATGACTTTGCCCATACCCGCTTGGGGTGGATGTATCAGAACGGTCTCGGTGTGGAGGCCGATCTCGCCACGGCTTTCGAGCACTATCAGTATGCGGCCGGCATGGGGAATGGCGATGCGGTCAATTCCGTTGGCTTTTTCTATGAGAACGGTCTGGGTGTTGAGCAGGATTTCATCCGTGCGCGCGAGTTCTACGAACAGGCGGTGGAGACCGGCAACGCCAGCGCCATGGCCAACCTTGCAAGCATGCTTTACGACGGACGCGGTAGCGGGAAGGACCTGAAACGCGCCGCCGAACTCATCCGCATGTCAGCCGAGCACGGCAACCCGATGGCCCTAAACAGCCTGGGCTGGATCTATGAGCAGGGTGACGGCGTCGCGCAGGATTACGGCGCTTCGCGCGAATGGTACCTGAAAGCCGCGGAGGCCGGCGTGCCCCAGGCAATGTTCAATCTCGGCAGGGTTTATGAGAACGGCATCGGTGTCGCGCAGGATGCGGGTACGGCGCGGCAGTGGTATGCGAAGGCCGCCGAAAACGGTCTTGAAGCGGCAGTGCAAAAGCTGAAGGCGCTTGAGGATGCGAACGGCTAGCGTTTGCGCGCCGCCAGCCGGACCACGTCGGCGTGTCCCTTGTGGCGGTCGCCTTCATCGAGCATGAGCTTTCCAGCCATCAGTTCGATGATCTTCAGTTCCTTGGTCCAGGTTTCCAGTTCTGAAATCGCGTAGCGGTTTTCGGCGTCTTTCGGGCCCATCGTGGCGCCGGCCACCCTGGCGAAACCTTCAAGGACCAGCCAGCCATCCGGCGCCAGCGACGCGATGGCCTTCAATATTGCCGTTTGCCGCAGTTCGGCTGGGCCCTGCAGATAGAGTATCGCCACAGCGTCCCAGAGGCGGCCAGCCCCGGGCCGCCATTCCATGATATCGGCGTTAAAGCGCTCGACGTCCACACCGGTATCCTTGTCACGGGCCTGCGCCAAACGCATTGCTTCCGTTGACAGGTCGAACGCGGTGACGCTCATGCCGCGCCGGGCAAGCCACGCGCCGTTGCGCCCGTCGCCGTCGGCGGGCAGCAGCACGGTTTGCGGCGCGAAGTCGGATCGCGCGCACACCATTCGGAGGTATTCGTTCGGCGCGTCGCCGAACAGGCTCATATCGTGCTCGCGATAGCGCTTGTCCCAGTCCGCGGCGCTTTTGCTGTTCATTCCTGGCGATTGCTCCGGCTTCATGGCTTGCCTGTGATGATAAGCTCAAGCTTTCCATTTGCCAGCACGTGCTGCAACGATAAGACAAGTGACAGGTAGGAGAGGGTATCGCGTGCTGAGCCGCACTGAAACAAGGCAGGCCATCGCGGAGGCTGAACCGCTCATGCGGCCAATGAGCGGGCGCCGGCTGTTCATGACTGCGCTGGCTCTCGTTGCGGCATCGCTGGTGATCGCGTTCGCGACGCGCGCCTATACATACCGTTACTTCGTCAACGATGCGGCCCAGCGCGGGCTGGCGACGCTCAATTTCCATGCCGAAGCCTTCGAGGGATCGCTCGACAAATACCGCATCCTGCCTGCGCTGATGGCCCGGCGCGCGGACGTCCGCGCCATGATCCGGGGGGCGGCTCTTTCCGAACCGGATAATGGGTCCGCCGGTGACGCCTTGCGTACGCCTTCGCGCGATCTGTTGAGCGAACATGCCGCGTTGACGGGCGCTTATGCCATCGCCGTGTCGGGCGCGGGCGGGCGCATCTTTGCCTCCAGCCAGAGAGAAACGTCCATACTTGCGGTCGGCGCCGACATCTCGCGGCAGGACCACTTCAAGGTTGCCGCGGAAGGGCGGCTCGGGCGCCAGACCGTCGTTACGCCCGCCGGGCGAAGGCTGTACCTTTTTTCAAGCGCGATGCGCACGTTCGAAACGCTTCTGGGCGTGGTGACCGTTGCGGTCGATCTTGAAAGGCTGGAGCAGCCATGGACACTGACGCGCGATACCGTTCTGGCTCATGAGCCCGATGGCCTTATCGTGTTGTCGAACCGCGATGATCTGCGCTTGCGGTCGCTGGCGATGAATGCCGATACGGCGGATGACGAAAAGCTGCTGATCCCCACCAGCATCGGGCAGGGACATGTGATCCGTATCGACGATGCGGATTTGTCCGGCCGTTTCGTGATGTCGCTGCGGGAAGTGCCGACGCTGGACTGGACGATGGTCGATTTCGCCGATGTCGCTCCTATTTCCAGGCGGGCGAGCACATTCGGCGGATTGGCCGGCATGGCGGGTCTTCTGGTGTCCGCCGGCATTCTGGCGATGCTTCAGCGGCGAAGGGGCCTTGCACGCAAATTGCGCGACGACCGCGCCACTTCGCTGCGGCTCGAACGGCTGGTGCGCGACCGCACGGCCGACCTGCGGCAGGCGCGCGATGAACTCATCCAGGCGACCAAGCTTGCGGCCCTTGGGCAGATGTCCGCTTCCATCGCGCACGAATTCAATCAACCGCTGGCGGCGATCCTGTCGAATGCCGACAACGCCGCGACCCTGATGGCGCGCGGCGAGCCGGACAAGGCCGTGGAAAACATCTCGCGCATACGCGGGCTCGTCGAGCGCTTGGGGGCGATTTCGCGGGCGCTGAAGACCTTTGCGCGCAAACCGAAAACCAAGTTGCGGCCGATCAGTCTCAAGGCGGCGGCGGAAGCCGCGTTGCTGGTGCTTCAACCGCGCCGGAGGGAAACCGGCGTCGATGTGCGTTTCGAGGAAACAAGCGCAGACGCCGTCGTCATGGCGGGCGCTGTGCGCATGGAGCAGGTGATCGTCAATCTTGTCTCCAACGCGATTGACGCGGCGATGCTGCAACATCCAGGTGGCGGCGGCGAGGTCGAGATCGCCATTGTGGAATCGGGCGAACACGGCAGTCTGCGCGTCCGCGACAATGGCGGCGGAATAGCGGTGTCTCCGAAGGAAGCCGTTTTCGACCCGTTCGTGACCACCAAGGACGGCGGTGAAGGTCTCGGCCTGGGACTTTCGATCACCTACAATATCGTCAAGGATTTCGCCGGCACCATAGAAGTCGAAAGCACATTGGGCGCAGGTGCGTCATTTACGGTCGTGGTGCCATTGGCTACCAATGCCGGTGTGCCGGACGAACCGGGCATGGTGGAGAAAGAGCGTGTCTGACAAACACGAGATACTGCTTGTCGATGACGACGATGACCTGCGCTTGACGCTTGCGCAGGGCCTTGAGCTTGCCGGATACGATGTTACCGCGTTCGCAGATGCCGAATCCGTTCTCGAGCACATCACGCAGGATTTTTCCGGTGTTCTGGTCACCGATATCCGCTTGCCGGATATGGATGGAACGGCGCTGATGAAGGCTGTGCTGGACATTGACCCGGCTCTGCCGGTGGTTCTGATTACCGGCCATGGCGATGTTTCGCTCGCCGTGGAATCGATGAAGGCCGGGGCCTACGATTTCATCGAGAAGCCCTTCGCGACATCGGCGCTCGAGGCCGTGGTGACCAGGGCACTCGACCGCAGGCGGCTTGTGCTTGAAAACCGTATCCTGCGCGAGCAGCTTTCCTGCGCGACGGGTCTTGAGGAGCGCATCGTGGGGCGTTCTGCCGCCGCGCTGGCGTTGCGGCGGCAGGTCGCCATGATCGCCGCAACCGATGCCGATGTGTTGATCCTCGGGGAAACCGGATCGGGCAAGGAAGTCGTGGCCCGCGCCCTGCACGATATAGGGCCGCGCGCGGCAAAACCGTTCGTTGCGCTCAATTGCGCCGCGCTGCCCGCCGAAATCATCGAATCCGAGTTGTTCGGCCATGTCGCGGGTGCGTTTACCGGCGCCCGCGAAACGCGGATCGGCAAGCTCGAACATGCCAATGGCGGAACCGTTTTTCTCGACGAAATCGAGTCCATGCCGCTCGATCTTCAGGCCAAGCTGCTGCGGGTGATTGAAACGCGGACACTGGAGAAGCTCGGCTCGAACACAACCGTGTCGCTCGACATCCGTTTCCTTGCAGCTTCGAAGGCGGACCTTGTGGCCCTGTCGGCCTCGGGTGGGTTTCGCGAGGATTTGTACTACCGGCTCAATGTCGTCACCATTGCCATACCGCCTCTCAAGGAGCGCAGGGAGGACATACCGGTTCTTCTGCACCACCTGATGCGCAAGGCGCGGGCGCGCTATCACCGCGATGTTCCCGACCTGTCGCCTTCAGTGCATTCGGTGCTGTCGTCGCGCGATTGGCCCGGCAATGTGCGGGAGCTGCGTAATATTGCCGACCGGCTGGTGCTTGGAGTGCTGGACCCGGCTGAAATCGCGGATACGCCGTCAGCCGCGCCGGGCTCGAACGGCGCGGCATTGCCCGATCAGGTGGCGGCATTCGAGCGTGAGGTGATCACCCGGGCGCTTGCCGCAAACGATGGCCGCGTGAAGCCGACATACGAAGCGCTCGGCGTTTCGCGCAAAACGCTTTACGACAAGATGCAGCGCCATGGGATCGACCGGAATGCAATCTCGGATGTAGAGGAATCGTGACAATTTCGACCCTGAGATGGGTGGATAATGTGACATCGCGTGTTTTTGTTGCCGTGCGATATTTTGCAACCTTTTGATAAATATATAAAATTTATGCCTCAGGTCGTTTGGCATGCCGCCTGCTTAATAGAACGTTACTGCTGCCGGTGCTGCCGGACGGCATAGAAACCAATTCCTTTGGGAGGAAAATTCATGAAACGGATTCTCGGGGCCGCAGCCGCGGCCGCGCTTATGTTCACTGCGTCGTCGGCGCTCGCCAATTGCGACGATGGCGAAATCGTCATCAAGTTCAGCCACGTTGTCGCCGCCACCGGTCACCCGAAGGGCGATGCGGCGACCATGCTTGCCGAGCGCGTCAATGAAGAGATGAACGGCAAGGCCTGCATGGAGGTGTTCCCGAACTCCACGCTTTATGACGATGACAAGGTTCTCGAAGCCTTGCTTCTCGGCGATGTGCAGCTTGCCGCCCCCTCGCTGTCGAAGTTCGAGGCCTATACGCTGAAATACCGCCTGTTCGACCTGCCGTTCCTGTTTTCCAGCCTGAGCGCGGTCGACACGTTCACCACGAGCGACGCGGGCAAGGGCCTGCTCAAGGTGATGGAAGGCGAAGGCTATACCGGGCTTGGCTACTGGTCTTCGGGCCTGAAGCAGTTCTCGGCCAAGAAGCCGCTGCTTTTGCCGTCTGACGCCAATGGCCTGAAGTTCCGTGTTCAGACGTCCGACGTCGCCGTGGCGATGATCGAGGCCATGGGCGCTTCGGCCCAGAAGCTCGCCTTCAAGGAAGTTTATGGCGCCCTGCAGACCGGCGTTGTCGACGGACAGGAAAACACCTGGTCGAACATCTACACCCAGAAGTTCTTCGAGGTTCAGGACGGTATTACCGAGACCAACCACCAGCTGCTGGCCTATCTTCTCGTGACCTCGACCGAATGGCTCGCGGGTCTTGATCCGGAGGTGCGCGATCAGTTCCTGTCGATCGTCGAAGAGGTGACGAAAGCCGCGAATGCGGCCGTTGCCGATACCGAAGCCAAGAACCGCCAGAATATCCTCGACGCCGGCGGCACGATCCGCGAACTGACGCCTGAACAGCGCAAGGCGTGGGTCGATGTCATGAAGCCCGTCTGGGACAAGTTCGAAGGCGATATCGGCAAGGACCTCATTGAGGCCGCCGTGGCTGCCAACGGCACAAACTGATATTCTTTCAATACGGAACAAGACCGGGCGGGCACGCATCCGCCCGGTCATCATTCGGCATGAGGGAATGCCGGACGCACGGACATAACAACAAGCCGTGCGCGGGGGAGGAATGGAGATGCCTACCAACTTTGCGACGGGCTGGCCGTATCTGGCATTGCTTGCGATTGTTCTCGGGCTTTGGTTCTGGGAGCGGCGAAGCCCTGAGATGGTTTCCCGGCTTGAGGAAAACATCATCTCGGCGCTGCTTGCGGTCATTACCCTCGTCGCTTTCGTACAGGTCGTGCTGCGGTACGGCTTCAACAGCGGCATGCAGGGGGCGCTCGAATTCCAGCGCGTAATGTTCGCCTGGCTGATCCTGTTCGGGATGAGCTACGGGGTGAAGATCGGCAGTCATCTTGGCGTCGATTCAATCATCAGGCTTCTGCCCGCAGGCGCGTTTCGCGTCGTCGCGCTGATCGGCGCCGGAGCGACGCTTCTTTATGCCGTCGTCCTTCTCAACGCCGCTTGGCTGAACCTGTTCGGCGCGAACCTTTCGACAAACTGGCGGCAGACAGGGGCGGTGGGGTACTGGACCTTCATGTTCGATCGCGGCACTGGTCTCGATGAACTCAAATGGCCGCAATTCCTTCAATCCGTCTTCGGGCTGCAGGACCGCGTCCAGCGCTGGATCGCCTATCTGATGCTGCCCGTCGGGCTGGCGCTGCTGGCGTTTCGCAGCCTTCAGGCCTTTGTGGCCATCTGGAAAGGCGAGCGTGATCTCGTCATCGCCGGCCACGAGGCGGAAGACCTCGTTGCCGCTCACAAGGACGATCTGTCCGAAAAGATGAAGGCGTAGCGGACATGGAAATGATCGTTCTTTTCGGAATGGTGCTCGGGCTGCTGTTTCTCGGCGCGCCTGTCGCGGTGGCGCTCGGATTGTCGTCGATCCTGGTGATCGCCTTCTTCTCCAACGATTCCATGTCGTCGGTTGCGCTGCAGCTTTTCACCGCGTCCCAGAACTACACGCTGCTGGCCATTCCCTTTTTCATTCTCGCCTCGGCCTTCATGTCGACCGGGGGCGTGGCGCGGCGCATTATCCGGTTTGCAATCGCGACAGTGGGGCACTTCCGTGGCGGGCTTGCCATGGCGAGCGTGCTTGCCTGCATGCTTTTCGCCGCGCTGTCGGGCTCTTCGCCCGCAACAGTGGTTGCCATCGGCACCATCGCCATCGCCGGCATGCGGCAAGTCGGCTATACGAAGGATTTCGCCGCCGGCATCATCGCCAATGCCGGTACGCTCGGCATCCTGATCCCGCCCTCCATCGTCATGGTGGTCTATTCGGCCGCGACCGATGTTTCGGTCGGGCGCATGTTTCTGGCCGGCGTGGTGCCCGGCCTCGTGGCCGGCCTGATGCTGATGGGGGCGATCTACGTCATGGCGCGGCGGCGCAACCTGCCTGCCGAAGAGTGGAAGGGCTTCCAGGAAATTCTCGATGGCGGCAAACAGGCCGGCTGGGGTCTGTTCCTGATCATCATCATCATCGGCGGCATCTATGGCGGCGTCTTCACGCCGACCGAGGCGGCCTCCGTCGCCGCCGTCTACGCGGCGGTCATCGCGCTGTTCATCTATCGCGACATGGGGCCGATGAAGGATGTCGACTGGATTGCCGATACCGACAGCAACCGATCGCGCACCGGTTTCAAGGCGTTGGTCTATGCGCTGGCGTTCTTCTTCGTCTGGATGATCCTGAGCTTTTTCGTCACGGCGGACTGGGAAGGCGTGACCGCGGGCGGGCGGGCGCTCGTCGGGGGGGCGCTGTCGGTTGCCATCATGATCGCCTATGCGGTGTGGCGCGACCGGGACTCAAATCCGATCAATATTCCTGGCTTCCTCGTTGCAAGCTGGCCGATCTGGCGGCGCAATCTTTCCCTGATGGGCCGCAACTTCCTGTCGGCATTTTTCCACCACGAGACGCGCAAGGTGCTGGTGGATGCATCGAAGACGACGCTGATGCTGATGTTCATCATCGTCAACGCGCTCCTGTTCGCGCATGTGCTGACGTCGGAGCGCATCCCCGACGCCATCACCGCGCTGATGCTGGATTACGGCTTCAACTGGTTCACCTTCCTGATCGCGGTCAACCTACTGCTTCTGCTCGGCGGACAGTTCATGGAGCCGTCCGGGCTCCTGCTGATTGTCGCGCCGGTCGTGTTCCCGATCGCCATGGAGCTTGGCGTCGATCCGGTGCATCTCGGTATCATCATGGTGGTCAACATGGAGATCGGTATGATTACTCCGCCGATCGGCCTCAACCTCTTCGTCACATCGGGCATCACCGGCATGAGCCTGGTGCAGGTGGTCAGGGCAGCCGCGCCCTTCGTGGCGGTGCTGTTCGTCTTCCTGATCCTCGTCACCTACGTGCCGGCCTTGTCGACTATGCTTCCCTATGCCCTGATGGGACCGGAGATCGTGACGCGATAAGTGGAAGGTTAGCGGTATGGCGGTGGCGGGCTGGCAGCTTTGGGCATTTCTCGCCGCCGTCTTTGCGGCGGCGACGGCGATTTTCGCCAAGGTCGCGACCGACGCTATCGATCCCGATCTGGCGACGCTGATCCGCACTGCCGTCGTGCTCGTGGTTCTCGCCGCCCTGCTGGCGGTGGGCGGCAAGCTGAACGGTCTCAGTGCGGTAACGCCGAAAGCGGCAATCTTTCTGGTGCTGTCGGGCCTTGCGACCGGAGCGTCGTGGGTCTGCTATTTCCGGGCGCTGAAGCTCGGCGACGCGTCGCGGGTCGCGCCGGTCGACAAATTGTCCGTGGTGCTGGTCGCTGTCTTTGCCGCGGTTTTTCTCGGCGAGCGGCTCACTGCGGGTGGCTGGGCCGGCGTGGCGTTGATCGCCGCCGGCGCCATCCTCGTCGCGCGTAGCTGAACCTAGGCTTCGTTTCTGCCGCGCAGATAATCGCCGATCCGCCCGATGGCGCGGACGATGTTGTCTTCGGAATTGGCATAGGACAACCGCAGATAACCTTCGCCGAGCTTGCCGAAGTCGGGTCCGCCTATGGTGGCGACGCCGGCCTGTTCGAGTAGATCCGATGAAAGCTTTTTGGCCGGCATGCCGAGCCCGGTCACGTTCGGGAAGGCATAGAAAGCTCCGCGCGGCATGCGGCATGAAATCCCGTCGAGCGCGTTCAACTCTTCGACGATGCGTTTCCTGCGGCGGTCGAAGGCGTCCATCATGTCCGCAATGCAGTCCTGCGGTCCTTGGAGGGCCGCGAGGCCGGCATATTGCGTTGCCGCGTTGACGCAGGACCAGGAATTGACCGCAAGTTTGCGCGCCTTGTCGAACAGCGGCTGCGGCCAAAGCGAGTAGCCGAGGCGCCAGCCGGTCATCGCATAGGTCT
>JAGRLC010000118.1:0-4621 GCA_020441995.1 Rhodobiaceae bacterium | reverse complement strand
CGTCGAGCAGGATCAGCCGGTCGCGAATTTCGGGATAGGCGAGGAGGCTGGTGTGGCCGAGGTCATCGAAGGTCATCTGGCCGTAGATTTCATCCGACAGGATTGCGACGCCGGGATGGTTTCCGAGACCTGAAACCAGCGCGTCGATCTCTGATTTGGGCGTCACGCCCCCGGTGGGGTTGGCCGGCGAATTGAGGATCATCAGCCGGGTATTCGGCGTGATCAGGGCGAGCGTTTCGGCGGCGCTGAAGGCAAAATCATTGTCCTCGCGGATCGGGACCGGTACCGGCGTTGCGCCGGTGAATTCGATCATCGAGCGGTAGATCGGGAAACCCGGGTCCGGATACATGATCTCAGCGCCCGGTTCGCCGAACATCAGGATGGCGGCGAACATGGTAACCTTGCCGCCGGGAACGATGAGCACCAGGCCGGGATCGGTCTCGACACCAAGGCGGCGGTGCAGATCGGCGGACACCGCCTCGCGCAGAGGCAGGATGCCGGTTGCGGGCGTATAACCGTGATGGCCGTCCCGCAGTGCCTTGATGCCCGCTTCGACGATATGCGGCGGGGTCGGGAAATCCGGCTGGCCGATGCCGAGATTGATGATGTCGCGGCCCTGGTCCGCAAGCGCTGTGGCGCGCGCGAGTACGGCAAAGGCGTTCTCGTCGCCGATCCGGTCGAAACCGTCGATGGTCTTGAGCACGTTTATGCTCCGGGAGCTTCAGGAATCCGCGGATGCGAGGTTTTGCGTGATTTGTCCCAGCACCCGGGCGAACCGCTTTTTGTCGCGTTCGTCCAGGTTGCTCATAGCTTCCTTTTCGAGCTGCTTCCACAGCTTCTTCAGGCTGGCGGCTTTTTCGCGCCCAGCTTGGGTCAGAAAAACCGTAAAGCTCCGCCGGTCGCTTTCGACGGATGTGCGGTTGACCAGCCCTTGGCTGCTCATGCGCGCAACCATCTTGGTCACCGTGGGCGGCTTGACACCCAAGGCCTCCGCCAGCGCGGTCATGGTTTGCCCGTCGTTTTCCATCAGCGAAAGCAGCACGGTTTCCTGTCCCGGATGCATGCCGATTTCACTAAGATGACTTGCCGCACGCGTTCTGTGCAGCCTGGCTGCACGCAGCAGCTGATAACCCAAGGATTCACTGTACCAGGCTTTCAACGCCGCCCCCGCTTTTTTTGGTGGTGTTGAATATCTGTATTCCAGAACAGCTTGGACTTTAACTTGTCATGGGTCAAATCATTGTAATAACGAGCATTTCTCTTAGCCGGCTTGGCCTGGCCGCGGTGAAAACCGAAGGCTGAATACGCCGTAGCGGAAACTTGCCGGTTTCAGAAACGGGAAGGCAAGACAGGCAGAGCATATTCGACGACGAGTGAGGCCAAAATGGCGGGTTTTCGTTGCGGCCTTCAGTGTTGAATCAAAATTACCCCTGAAAATGTTCGAAAATAACCGGTGCTAATCTGCGCGGTTATCCTGCCGAGCAACGATTCTGCATGCCAAGGGGCAATCATTCAGTTTTCGCCACGGCCCAGCATTTCCGACATCTTTCGCGCATAATCCAGATAACCTGCGGACTGGCGGAAGGCATGGTTGCGGATAATTTCGCGGGGTACGTGGATTTCATCCATGATTTTCGCCGGCGGAGCGCTCAGGACAGTCACCCGCGTGGACAAATAGGCGGCCTCGAAGACCGAATGAGTGACGAGAACGATGGTCAGCCCCTGTTCCCGCCACAGATCGAGCAGCACATCATTGAGCCGGAAACGGGTGATTTCGTCGAGGGCGCCAAAGGGCTCGTCGAGCAGAATAAGTTTCGGCTGCGTAACGAGCGCCCGTGCGATTGAAACGCGCATCCGCATGCCGCCGGACAGATCGCGCGGCAGGGCGTCGCGGCGATCGGCGAGGCCGACCGTTTCCAGCGCATGAACGATGCGCTCCGTTGCTTCGCCTCCGGGCGTTCCCGCCAGGCGCAGCGGCAGACGTACGTTTTCGAAGCTGCTTGCCCACGGCATCAGGGCCGGGTCCTGAAACACCATTGCCGTGCCGCCGGGACGGGCGGCTTCGGCTGCGCGCGTGAGCGTGCCGGATGTCGGTTCGTCCAGTCCGGTCATCAAACGCAGGATGGTCGACTTGCCCGCACCCGAAGCGCCAATGATGGTCAGGAATTCGCCGGCCGCGACATCGAGGTCGATCCCACCCAGCGCTTCGACGCCGCCGGGAAACGTTTTCGTGACGTTGTTGAGGCTGACCACCGGGGGGGTGGTGCTGTTTTCCTGATCCGCCATATCGGCTCGCGGTTCG
This sequence comes from Rhodobiaceae bacterium, assembly GCA_020441995.1. Classification (GTDB taxonomy): domain Bacteria; phylum Pseudomonadota; class Alphaproteobacteria; order Rhizobiales; family Tepidamorphaceae; genus JACKJK01. Next base: position 2,319 of record JAGRLC010000118.1, on the reverse strand, counting down.
CTCTGAATCCTGCTTATCTGCGAACTAACTAGACCGGAGGCTTGCGGATTGCCATACAGGCGAAGAGACCTTTAGCCTCGGTCTTCATTTGCGGGAGTTGCGTCACATGGCAGCCGGAAGGGCGGACAGGAAGCGTTGGCGGCGCTGGAGCGAGATCGGCCGCACGCAGCTTGCCGATATCGATCTTGCCTCTGCCGTGGCGGTCCTGCCCATAGCAGCGCTTGAGCAGCATGGGCCGCATTTACCCTTCGGCGTCGATCTGATCATCAATGAAGGCCTGCTGGACCGCGCGCAGGCGGCATGGCCAGGCACTTGCGATGTCGTGTCGCTGCCCTGCATGGCGGTTGGCAAAAGCGACGAACATGCCGCCTTTGCAGGAACTTTATCTCTGGATGCCGCAACGCTGACGGAGATGCTTGTCGAGACAGGCCACGGCATTGCCGCGACCGGTTTCCGGCGCCTCGTCATCCTGTCCTCCCATGGCGGCAACTCCGAAGTGATGAGCATCGCCGCGCGGCGTTTGCGGCTGGAGGCCGATATGCTCGCCGTGCCGACAAGCTGGGCGCGCATGGGTTTGCCGGAGGGTCTGATCGGCGAAGACGAACAGCGCTTCGGCATTCATGGCGGCGACATCGAAACATCGCTGATGCTTCATCTTCGTCCCGATCTGGTCGAAATGGACAAGGCGGAGAATTTTGTCTCCGCGGCGCAGGCGATGGAAACCGGGTTCGACGTGTTGCGTGGCACGGGGCCGACCGGCTTTGCCTGGGCAACGGGAGATCTCAATGCGTCCGGTGCGTTGGGCGATGCCGCAGCAGGGACGGCGGAAAAGGGCAGCGCCATTGCCGCGCATCAGGTTTCGCGGCTGCATGCCCTGCTTGGCGACATGTCCCGTTTCGATCTCGCCGGATTGAGCGATTGAAACGCCCCTTGACCTTCCAGTAACTGGAAGGACTACCTGATAGGGCATGAACCTCATGCATCAGGTGATCCAATGAACAAGATTGCCAATATAGAGACTGCCGAAGCCCAGCCGCATGTGACGCTCGATATCGACGGCATGAGCTGCGCGGCCTGCGTGTCCCGCATCGAAAAGGCACTGTCCGCGATTGAGGGCGTCAGCGAAGCCAATATCAATCTTGCGCTTGCGCGGGCCGATGTGACGGTCAGCGGGCTGGCCGGTGACATGCCGGACAAGCTGATCGATGCCGTCCATGATGCCGGTTATGTCGCGCGGCTGCGCGGCGGCAGCGTGGAAGAGCGGGCGCGGGCGCGTGAAGCCGCGGAGACGGAGGCGCGCGGTGCGTTCCGGCGCGACGTGCTGCTGCTGATCTTCTCCGCCCTGCTGACCGTTCCGCTCGTTGTGCCGATGATCGCGATGGTTTTCGGGTTGTCATGGCACCTTCCCGTTTATGTCGAGGCCGTGCTGGCGACCATCGTGCAGTTCGCGGTGGGCAGGCGCTTCTATATAGGCGCGTGGAAAGCGCTGAAGGCAAAGACCGCGACCATGGATACGCTCGTTGCCGTCGGTACGTCCGCTGCCTGGGGCTACAGCCTGTTCCTGGTTCTGACGCAGGGCGCTGCCGCGCGCGGGCATCTCTATTTCGAAGGTGCGGCTGTCGTTCTCACGCTGGTTCTGTTCGGCAAGATTCTCGAGACGCGCGCCAAGGCGAATGCCGGCGACGCGATCCGCGCCCTGGCCGATCTGCGCCCGCAGCATGCCCGCGTTATCGAGAACGGTGTCGAGCGTCAGGTTTCCGTCAGCGCGTTGCGCACCGGTATGCGGGTCGCCATTGCGCCCGGCGACCGGGTACCGGTGGATGGCAAGGTTGTTTCGGGAACGTCCGAAATGGACGAAGCGCTGGTAACAGGCGAGAGCGCGCCGGTGCTGAAGGAAGCCGGCGCCCGCGTCATTGAAGGCGCTATCAACGGCAATGGTCGTCTGGTGATCGAAGTCGGCGCTGTCGGCGAGGATACGACCGTCGCCCGCATGATCCGCATGGTCGAGGCGGCGCAAGCCGGCAAGGCGCCGGTGCAGCGGCTCGTCGACAGGATCGCGTCGGTCTTCGTGCCGGCGGTTCTTGTCATCGCCGCCGTTACCTTCGCCGGATGGCTGGCGCTTGGCGGCGGTTTCGAGCAGGCGCTGGTGGCTGCCGTTTCCGTTCTGGTCATCGCCTGTCCCTGCGCGCTCGGCCTGGCGGCCCCGACGGCATTGCTGGCGGGAACCGGAGCCGCGGCGCGTGCCGGCATCCTCGTGCGCGACATCGAAGCGCTGGAAGCCTTCGCCCATGCCGACACCATCGTCTTCGACAAGACCGG
>JAGRLC010000117.1 GCA_020441995.1 Rhodobiaceae bacterium | reverse complement strand
CAGAACGTCGCCGACCTGAAGGCCCAGCTCGCGGCCAATGCCAAGGGCGTGCAGGAACTGCGCAAGATGGTCGGGCTCTTTGGATTGGATGTGGTGAAAGCCTATATGGGCCACGTGCAGGACAATGCGGCGGAAAGCGTGCGCCGGGTGATCGAGGCGCTGTCGGATTCTGAGTTTGAATACCCCACCGACCAGGGTGCGGTGATCAAGGTGAAGATCACCGTGGACAGGGAGAAGCGCGAGGCGACCGTCGACTTCACCGGCACGAGCGCGGTCCAGCCGACCAACTTCAACGCGCCGGAACCCGTGGCGCGCGCCGCCGTGCTTTATTGCTTCCGGGTGATGGTCGATGGCGAGATTCCGATGAACGCCGGCTGCCTCAGGCCGATCAACATCATCATCCCCGAAGGCACGATGCTGAAGCCCGTCTACCCGGCAGCCGTTGTCGCCGGCAACGTGGAGACGAGCCAGCACGTCACCAACTGCCTGCTGTGCGCGCTCGGCGCCATGTCGGCGGCGCAGGGCACGATGAACAACCTGACCTTCGGCAACGACCAGTACCAGTACTACGAGACGATCTGTTCGGGCTCGCCCGCAGGCCCGGGCTTCAACGGCACCGACGGCGTCCACACCCACATGACCAACGCCCGGCTGACCGATCCGGAAGTGCTGGAATTCCGCTTCCCCGTGGTGCTGGAGGATTTCCACATCCGCCCCGGCACCGGCGGCAAGGGCAAGTGGCACGCCGGCGACGGCACGATCCGCACGCTCAGGTTCCGCGAGACGATGGACTGCGCGATCCTGTCCTCGCACCGCCACGTCCCGCCGCCTGCCATCGGCGGCGGCGAGAACGGCCTGACCGGCCAGACATTGCTGAGGCGCAAGGACGGCTCAACCGAAAACTTCGGCGGCTGCAATCAGACGGTGCTGGAAGCGGGCGAGGCCGTGACAGTGATCACGCCAACAGGTGGGGGGTATGGGAATGGGTAGAGGTGAGCCTCTCGAATCGGCTTGACAAAACAAAGGCGGATACCTGCCTCGCCGGAATGGCGGCGACGTTGGCGCGCCCTCACCCTCTACCGTTTACATTACCATCGAAAATTGCAGTCTTCAGGAGAATAAAGTTCGGGTTATTTCCAACCCGTTCTCCTTACAGCTCGGCGCGGGGCAGATCATCTCAGGGCCGATGCCTGTCACAGCGTGACCGGAGAGAACGAACGAATACTGGAGCCGCTACCACGCCAGAAAACGCTTCAGGGCAACATAAATCTTCGGCTGCCACACCGACAAGCACCAGATGATGATCGTGCGGAACCGCCATTCCGGCAGAGGATAATACTGATAAACCAGTATCTCCCGATCGAAGACCCGGTACGTCTTGTTGAAGTAGCATTCCAGGATTTCATTGCCGCGCAGCAACGATTGATATTTCCCGACCTGATCTGCCCTGCAAAAGAACGACTTGTTGAAGCCGATGGCAAAGAGCTGAAAGCCGTACTCGATCAAGTGCCTTGAATTGAATGCCGCCATGCTGACCTCGGGCCATTCCGGCCTGAAGACGTCATCAATAACCAGAATCGTATCGTCATCAGCCACGTCGCAAGCCAGCTTTATATCGGCAGAAACCGCATCCAAATGGTGCCCGCCATCAATATGAAAGAAAGCGACTTTACCCACTTTGTTCACGATATCATTGGCGGTGACTTCGCTCGACACTCTTTGATCGATCGTCACCCGGCCCATGTCGATATCGAAACGCTTCAGATTGGAAACGAATTCCGTTCTGCTACCGCACCCGGATTGGTCAATGTTTTTCTCTTGATCCTCGAATATGTCTATGACGTAGAGTTTGCGCGTGCCGGAAAACCGTGCCAGCGGAACAAAGGACTTTCCGTGATGAACGCCAATCTCGGCAATGGCGCCCTGGGTGAAGTCGTTTTGCAACGAGACCAGGCAACGCATCATTTCGTAGTCCAGAAACCCAAGCCAGCCGGGTATTTTCTTCAGAGCACCATATTCAAGGTCGCTTACATCATTGGTCGTCTTCATCAGAACCGGTAACCTTTGGAAGATGCCGGATGTACGGAAAACCGGAGCCCGGGCTGAACCCGTGCCAGCGGATCAGATCACAATCCATTCGTCCAGCATCGCGCTGGTGATGAACGCATAAGCTGCGCGCCTGTCGGATATCCCAAAGGACACCAGCAGATCGCCTGCAACCTCTGTCAGCCCCGCCGCGAACTCGATCCCCCTGCGCTTGAGAAAAAAAGGTTCACTGATTTCATCGAGTTCCAAATTCGCGTTCAGGACCACGAAATGGTGCCGGTAAAAACTTTTCCCGTCCTTGACCATCCACTTGCTGTGAGCAAGCGCAATGTATTTTCTCCGAAAAGAAATAAAGGGCGTTCCTCCCCTGATCGTGAAATCATTGCTCTGCGGCAGTTCTCCCACATGGTGGACACATTGTCCGTCTTCGAGCTTTAAAATGACGAGCGGGTCGACTGAATAAACGAAATAAATCTCGCCATGATGAACGAGAGGCATCCAGTTTTTCTCGGTTTGCGCGCCAATCGGCGACTCAAGGATCTGGATGCGATTGATGCGACCATCCTGGATTTGTAACAGCACCTGCTTGGTCGTATAAATACCCAAGTTGTGCATACAAACCGCGCATCCTATCCCCCAGATTTCATCCCCTCTTTCAAACAAGCGGATATCCTCAATGGCGAATTGGCCAAGGCCTGAGCCGTTGCGGACACAGGCATCGTCGAGCTTTGTCACAAGAGGCGGTCTGGAAAGGTCCTCGTAAGCGTGCAGGAAGTTGGCGTTAACGTGCGATGAGCTTGAATAGTGTCGTTTAGTGCCGTCATTTGTGACGATTAGATTGCACGCGCGCGATGCGAAAACGAAGTTGCTGCGGCACCGGCAAACGGAGGGATTGAACACGGGAAAAGGTTCATCTTCCGGCTGCGGAATAACGAATATCGGTGCCTCGCGAAGCAGGACGGGTGAGGCCATGACATTCAGTCTCGATACCAAGTCGCGTGCGTCGCGCAACTGCTCACGGACATCAGGACTGGTAAGCTTGCTTCTCAAATTGCGCCACGTGCTGGAAATTAGGCTCATTCAACACAGCCCTTGCTTCGCGGTTTCTCGCGTAAGAAAAAACAGGTCTTTTTGGGAGTTCACCGCCGCTCCCGTTGCGCAAAGCTCTTAATGGAAGGGAACGGCTCTGTGAGGTCATAGCAGGCTAGATATTCTTCACTTGGTTGCGTTGACGCACTTACGTTCCCCCCCCCCCTCTTTCCAGGAAAAGAGCACACACTCTACATAAGCGCAGCAATCGCGCGAGAATAATTGCGTATGGGCTCCATTCCTCCCTATTGAGTTATGCATGTTGTCACCGACGCAAGGGAGAATCATATCCATACTTGGTGTCAGCCATGAACCAATTTCAGCAATGGCCCACGCCCCGCCGCTTTACATCTCTCCCCATCCTTTCGCGCCTTGTCGTCGAGCAACCGGCGCATCGCGCATTTGCACGTCCGCCCGGCATGCCTTGTCTATTGCCGGCCGGCCCTTTATGTTGTGGCCACTGACTCTTTAGCCGTTTCGGCATCTTCGGCGCCTGTCGCACTATGGGCGCCTGTCGATTTCCCGATTTTGCGACCCCTTTTCTCCGGCATATGCGCACGGCATGCCGGCGGGATTCGGCATCTATTCGAAGCATCGCGGTGACGTCAGGCCCGCAGCCTGATGGGCGAACAGACACGCGGCCCCGATACGGAAACGGCCACACGAACAAAGGAGACAAGATGCAGGTAATTGTCAGGGACAATAATGTCGACCAGGCGCTGCGCGTTCTGAAAAAGAAGCTGCAGCGTGAAGGCGTGTTTCGCGAGATGAAGGCGCGCCGCGCCTACGAAAAACCGTCCGAGAAGCGGGCCCGCCAGAAGGCCGAAGCCATCCGCCGCAGCCGCAAGGCCGCCCGCAAGATGGCTCAGCGCGAAGGGCTGCTGCCCGGACCGAAGCGCAAACCGCGCTGATTTGGGTTGAAGGCGGCGATAGCGACAGCTGGGGCATGCGCCCGGCCTTTTTGCCTTTTGCCAGAGCGAAGGAGATGAACATGTCCGCCATCACCGCACAACCCGCCAAAACGCGGGCGGAAGCCAAGTCGGATATTACCGACCGCACGGCACGCGCCATCATCGACGCCGAGGTCGGCAAACGCGACGCGAAAACCGAACGGCTGCGCAAGGCGCGCGAGGCAAGCGAAAAGCGCGAGGCCCGCAAGGCGCTGATGGCCGCCGCATCTCCCGCCAAGAAAAAGCCCGCCAGGAAACCGGCATCGGTGAAAGCAAAGTCTCCCGCGGCCAAGGGCAAGGCCTCCCCAAAGACTTGATTGCGGCTTCCGCCGGAATGAAGGCGCGGGTGACCCCTCCCCCTCCGCTTTACATCGCCGTCCATAATTGCGAGCCTTCCGGATCAGCGATCCGGATGATCCGCGCATTCACGCGCCGGCCCGGCAAATTCACGCCTTCTCCCCCGAAAGGACATTTCTTGACCCAGGCAAAGCCAGGCGACACGCTGCATATGCATTACACCGGCAAGCTCGACGACGGCACCGTCTTCGACAGCTCCGAAGGCCGCGACCCGCTCACATTCCAGCTCGGCGCGGGGCAGATCATCCCCGGGCTCGATGCCGGCGTCGCCGGCATGGAAGTCGGCGAGACGCGCACTGTGCGCGTCGAGCCGGAAGACGCCTATGGCGAACGCCGCGCCGACCATGTGCAGGCGATAGACAAGGACAGGATCCCCGATCATATCTCCACCGAACCGGGCACGCAGCTTCAGGTGCAGACGCAGGACGGCCAGCCCGTCAACGTCGTCGTCGCCGAAGTCACCGATGACAAGGTGGTTCTCGACGCCAACCATCCGCTCGCCGGCGAAGCGCTGAACTTCGATGTCGAACTGGTCTATATCGACTAGGCCCCGTCAGGCACGGGCAGAACGGCATGGCGGCAGCATCGGGCGCAGACTTAGGATCAAGCCCTACAGGCGGACGAAATCCGGAAATTCGCGCTCGATGGTCTTGTGCACATAATCGGCGAAGGCCTCGTACTGGTCGACGAGTTGCGAGGATTTCCGCCACGCGACGCCGATGGTGCGGAAAATCGGCGGCCCCTTGATCGGGCGCGTTGTGACGGTCTCGTCCTGATCGATGACCGAGCGCACGAAAAGCCCCGGCAGGAATGACAGGCCGCTGCCCATGCCGACCATTTGCCAGAGGGTTTCCAGGCTGGTTCCTTCGAGATCGAACCTGAGGCGGGCGCCGATTTCCTCGCAGATCGTTTCGACCTGCTCGTGCAGCTGGTGTCCCGATTCCAGGGTCATGATCGATTCCCCGTAAAGATCGGAACGCTCGATGGCCGGCTTCTGCGCCAGCGGGTGGTCGCTTGCCATGGCGACATACAGGGGCTCGCGGAACAACGCTCTGGTGTGAATATCCGCGCCCTTGATCGGCAAAGGCGTGATCAGCACTTCGTACCGTCCCGCCTGCAGGCTGCGGGGCAGCGTCTGTGGAATTTCCTCGCGCACGAAAATGCGCAGCTCCGGATATTCGCGGTGCAGGTTCGGAAGCATCTTGGCAAGCAGATAAGGGCCGATCGACGGCGGCAGACCCAGCCGGACCGTTCCGCCCAGCCCCTTTCCGAAACTCAATGCCAGGTCGCGTATTTCCTGCGCGTCGAGAAGAATGCGCCGCGCGATTCCCAGCACCTGCTCTCCCAGCGGCGTGAACACCACGCCTGAGCGCACACGCTCGACAAGCTGCGCGCCAAGCTGCGTTTCCAGCGCCTTCAGCTGGGCGCTCAATGTCGGCTGGCTGACGCCGCAATGCTCCGCCGCGCGCCGGAAATGCCGGCTGTCCGCCAGGGCAACCAGATATTCGATCTGACGGATCGACAGCATTTCCAACCCCCTTCAATCGGCGCTAATTACGTCATGTTTTCAATAACATAAAATTCCGAGCAGCCATTTCAGGCAGCCATCCCGAAATTATGTTTGATAGAAAAAATCTATCATATTTTAGATATAATGTATTGGATTCTATCAAACATCAATCCCATGTCCTTAGGCGCGATAACTTCAAAACACGGAGGACGACGATGAAGAGGTTCAAGAACATCCTGGTTGTTTACGGCAGCGCGCCGGGTGCGGAGGATGCCCTGACGCAAGCGACCGTACTCGCCAGGGCGAACCGCGCGAAACTGACGCTGATCGATACGCTGCAGCCGCTGACGGTGACGCCGGCACTGATCAAGGAGCGCCGTAAACGCCTTGAGCGCGCCGTCAGCCATCTCAAGCTGGACGGCGTCGCGCAGGCGTCCTGCGACATTCTTATCGGGACCGAATCCGAGGAGATCATCACCCAGGTTCTTCGCGACAAGCATGATATTGTCATCGCCAGTTGCGAGGGCGGAAACATCATCCACAACACCCTGTACGGAAACACGGCGATCCAGCTGATCCGCAATTGCCCCTGTCCGGTGTGGCTCCTCAAGCCCGACCATTCACTTCAGCGGGGCAGGCTTCTCGCAGCCATTGATCCGGACCCGGAGCGGCCGGATTGCATACCCCTGAACACCAAGATCATGGACCTGGCGGCATCGCTTTCGGCCAGCTACGGCGCCGGCCTGCATGTCCTGCACGCATGGGATGTCACCGGCAACGACAAGGACACGCTGACCTCGGAAGTGCCCGATGCGACGCGCGAAAAGCTCCTGGACAAGCATCTGACCCTGCACAGGGAGCGCGTGGAAGATCTCTTGTCCGGCTACCGCCTGAAGCGGGACGGCCACAAGATCCATCTGCCACGGGACATTCCGGAAAACGCCATCCTGAACACGGTCAGGGAAGAGAAAATCGACCTGGTCGTTCTCGGCGCATCGGCAGGGGCCGGCTTTCTGAGCGGTCACGCCGCGGAAACGATCCTGGACGCGGTGCGGGGCGGCGTTCTCACCGTACGCCCGGCAGTCGCGGCAAAAGAGCAACCCGCTGAAATACTGGAGGTCGCCTGATCGCGGCCAATAACCTTCGGCTTCAATCACAGAACGGACAGGAAAGAGGAAGTAAGTTGATATACCAGATCAAACGTGGCGCTTTGGATTTGAAGCGCGGCGCACAGGCATTTTTCCAGCACGAAGCAGCGGGTGGCCTGATACTCATGGCCGCCGCGGCCTGTGCGATGTTGATGGAAAACTCTCCGGTGAGCTGGCTATACGACGCGCTGCTCAGCACCCCCGTTGCCGTGCAGATCGGCGTTCTGGAGATCAACAAGCCGCTGCTGCTTTGGATCAACGACGGCCTGATGGCCATCTTCTTCTTTCTGGTTGGCCTCGAGATCAAGCGCGAAATCGTCGAGGGCAGGCTGTCCAATTTCGACCAGGCGGCCCTGCCGGTGATCGCGGCGGTGGGCGGCATGGCCGGCCCGGCAGCGGTCTATGTCGCGTTCAACTACGGCGATCCCGTCGCGCTTGGCGGCTGGGCGATTCCCGCTGCCACCGATATTGCGTTCGCGCTCGGCATTCTGGCGTTGCTGGGTTCGCGCGTACCGGTTTCCCTGAAAGTGTTCCTGCTGGCGCTGGCCATCATCGACGACCTCGGCGCGATCATCATCATTGCGCTGTTCTATACCTCCGAGCTCTCCGTATCGAGCCTCGGGATCGCGGTTGCCGGCGTCGCGGTACTGGCATGGCTGAACTGGCGCGGCGTCAACCGGCTGGCACCCTATCTCGCGGTCGGCACGGTCATCTGGGTCTGCGTCCTGAAGTCGGGCGTTCACGCGACCCTTGCCGGCGTCATCATCGCGCTGTTCGTTCCGTTGAGCGGCGGCAGCGAGGACGAGGAGTCCCTGCTGAAGCGAACCGAACATGGGCTCGCTCCCTGGGTCGTCTTCGGCGTCATGCCGGTCTTCGCCTTCGCGAATGCGGGTGTTGATCTGCGTGGCATGTCGCTCGACATTCTCTTTGCAGGCATTCCGCTCGGCATCGCCGCCGGCCTGTTCTTCGGCAAGCAGATCGGCATCATGTCGTTCGTCTGGCTGAGCGTGAAAGCCGGCATCGCGCGCCTGCCCTCAGGCGTGACATGGGGTCAGATCTATGGCGTCTCGCTGCTTGCGGGCATCGGCTTCACGATGAGCCTGTTCATCGGTACGCTGGCGTTCTCCGACCCCGCGAACAGTGCGGCGGTGCGGCTTGGCGTTCTCTCCGGCTCGCTGGTTGCCGGTCTGTCGGGTTACATCGTCCTGCGGCTGGCGACCCGCGAAGACGCGGGAGAGCGGTACCCGGGCGCAAGCGCCAATGCATCCGCGTAATGCCTTGCCCACGCGTAAGTAGATAAAACGGCGGTGGTCCTGCACCAGGACCACCGCCACATCATTCCGGCGCAGGCCGGGAGTCCGGATCAAGGCCTGAATCAGTCCCATTCCCAAATCGTGCGGCATCGGACATTGCAGGTCTCTCGCCGCGCCTGTAGCCTGAAACCAGGCTGGAAATCCCGTATCCGGATCAAGAAGTTCATTTCGGAGTCATTCCATGGAACTTCCAAGACGCGCGCGTGGAGACGAATTGCTTGCGCCCGGTGCGATGAGCGCGATGCGCGCCAGACTTCGGCATTTGTCGGAAAAAAACGATCTGACCACCGTGATCGCGCATGCGTTCGATCACCGCACACGCCTTTTGCCTTTCATCTATGCCGATACGCGCATGGCGCCTGCAGGCGTGCGGGCAATCGGCTCCGCACTGTTCGATTGCGGTTTCGAGAAGACGCGCATCGTGCTGCAGGAATGGAACCGCAATTTCAGCCCGCAGCACATGCGCCTCAATGGCCGCATCCCCGATCTCTTCCTGGTTTCGAGCATGCACCTGCATGTGGCCGAGTGTAACCGGCTTGTCCGCGAGGCATGCAGGATCGATCACGACAAGCGCCCGCTCATCATCGTCGGCGGTCCAATGATCCGCTACGAGCCCTGGCATGTGTTCAGCACCGATCCTGCGGACTCATGGGGCGCGGACATCGCGGTAACGGGGGAGGAATACGTCTTCCTCAACCTGCTCGATGTGCTGCTTTCGATGCGGGCGCGCGGCGAGCCGATGCGCTCGGTTTTCGAACGCGCGCGCGGCAGCGGCGCCCTCGACGGGATTCCCGGCATCGTCTACGCAAACAAGACTTCGCCGGAAGGCCCTACCGAGGAACTGGTGGATACCGGTGTCCAGCGGCTTCTCGGCGACCTCGATGAACTGCCGCATCCCTATTTCGGCTACCGGCTCCTGGAAGCGCCGGGCAATGACCACGAACTGGCGCTCAAGCCGCTGTCCTTCGACATGGTCCGCAAAGTCAGCCCGGTCTCCAGCATCATGATGACGGCGGGCTGCAAGTTCCGCTGCTCCTATTGCCCGATCCCCGCCTACAACCAGTCGCAGTTCCGCGCCAAGAGCGGCGAGCGCATCGCCGAGGAAATCCACCAGATCTCCCACGCGTTCGGGATTACGACCTTCTTCAGCACCGACGACAATTTCTTCAACAACACAAAGCGCACGATGGACATCGTGGAAACGCTTGCGGCACGGGTGCGCATGGGCCGGCCCTTCAGCAAGATCCGGCTGGGTTCGGAAGTCACCGTGCATGACACCGTGCGCATGCGCGAGCATCTGCCCGTGATCCGCGATGCGGGGTTTGCCGCGCTGTGGCTCGGCGTCGAGGACATGACCGCCACGCTGGTGAAAAAGGCGCAGGACAAGGACAAGACGCTGCTCGCCTTCCAGCTGCTGCGCGAGAACAACATCCTGCCGATGCCGATGATGATGCATCACGACAGCCAGCCGCTGGTGACGTGGAAATCGAACTACGGCCTGATCAACCAGGTCCGGGCGCTGCGCAAGGCGGGCGCGACATCCATGCAGGTGATGATGCTTACGCCTGCGCCCGGATCGAAATGGTACGAGAACGTGTTCGATTCAGGCCTGGCATTCAAAAGCGCCGGCGGCACCGCCGCCGAACCCTATATCTACGACGGCAATTATGTCGTTGCGTCGAAACATCCGCGTCCCTGGCTCAAGCAACTCAACATGCTGCTCGCCTATACCTATTTCTACAATCCCGTCCGGTTGCTCGGTTCTCTTGTGTTTTCGAAGACGACAAACGTGTTCCCGAGCAAGGAGACACGGCCGGAGATAGAGACGCGCCGCTATTCAGCTACGAAGAAACTGAGCCGGTTTATCGGGCGCAAGGCAAAAGCGCACATCGTTGATGCCCTTTCGCAGATCGCCGGCATGTGGGGCCTGTTCCATACATACCGGCGCACGATTCCCTGGGGCTGGCGCCTGCTGCGCGGCAAGATCGAGCGCCATGACCACTCACCTGTCAGCCCGATCCCGATGCGCGGCGTCGACGGCAAGGCCGCCGACCACGCTTTGCCGGGAACGCTCAACCTGAAACAGAAGAAAAGGCCGGCGGCTCCCGCTATTCCCGATAAGGAACTCGCCCGCGCGGGGTAAGGATCGCACGCGAAAACGCCCCCTGCTCCCGCTGCCGTTCCGGCGACGACCAAGAGGCCAATCGTCTTAATCTCCCAGCCCGCCGTCACTGCGCGACATCAGTGCTGAGCGCGCCGCCCGCGGGCGGCTGGGCGACGTCGAGCACGTCGAGAGCGTCGAGGCCGCCAAGGATCGAATCGACCGCAATCGTCGCCAGAATGATGCCCATCACACGGCTGATGACACTGGCGCCGGTATTGCCGATGAAACGGTTCACCACGCTTGCGATCAGCAGCAGGAAAAGCGTGATCATCAGGACAACAATCAGCAAGCCCGCCGTGATGGCCTGATCCGTGATCGACTCGGTGTGATTGTCCGTCAGGATCACGACGACCAGCATTGCTCCCGGCGAGGCGATGGACGGCATGGCAAGCGGAAAGACAGCACCGGCGAGATGATCCCGTTCGGCCTCCTCGATCTCGCGGACGGGCTTGGAGTCGCCGAAGATCATCGACAACGCGAAGATGAACAGCACGATGCCGCCTGCGATCTGGAACGAGCCGAGCCGCAGCCCCGTGATCTCGAGCAGGAACTGCCCCGCGACCAGAAATCCGAGCAGAACAGCCGCCGCGATGATCACAGCGCGCACGGCAAAGCGGCGATGCAGCCGCTGCGGCACGCTTTGCACCGCGAACAGGTAAACGGGGATCGATCCGACCGGATCGATCACCACGAGAAGCGTAATGAATTCGCGTATCAGTGCTGTCCAGTCCAAGACTCAACCTCTCTGCCCGACCCGTCCCGTCCATAATGTCAGAAAGCGGTTTTTGTTCGCACCGAAATCATCCGCCTGCCAGGGAACGTCAGAGGAGCACCTGCAGCAGCACCCCGGCCATGCCGCAAACAGCCAGCGTCACGGCCATGCCCCGCTTCAACGCGAAGACCAGCACAAAGGCAAGCGCGGAGAGCGCGAGCATGACGGGATCGAGGCTGGGGATTTCCGGCCATGACATGCGGACCGGACCGGCATCGAGCGTGCCGACGCGGGCGAAGAGCGCATGCACCGCGAACCAGACCGCCAGATTGAGAACCACGCCAACCACCGCTGCCGTGATCGCCGACAGCGCCGCCGACAAGCGCTGGTTGGCGCGCAGCCGTTCCATGTAGGGCGCGCCGAGGAAGATCCACAGGAAGCACGGCATGAAGGTCACCCATGTTGTGAGAAACGCGCCGAGCACCGCGCCGCCGACGGGGGAAAGCACGCCCGCGTCGCGAAAGCCCGCCAGCGATCCGACAAAGGTCAGCACCAGCACCAGCGGCCCCGGCGTCGTCTCGGCCAGCGCCAGCCCGTCTAGCATCTCGCCGGGATTGAGCCAGTGGTACGTTTCCACCGCCTGCTGCGCGACATAGGCGAGCACGGCATAGGCGCCGCCGAAGGTGACCACCGCCATCTTCGACATGAAGGCCGACAGCGGCACGAAGACGCTGTCGAAACCGAGCGCCAAGCCCGCCAGCAAGACCGGAGCAACCCACAATGCCCCGAACAGGACGATGAGCCTCAGGCTCCGGGCGATGGTCGGCTGGACGGGCGAGTCCAACTCGGCCTCGCCGCCCCCCTTTTTCGGGAACAGATCTGCGAACAGGAAACCGGTCAGCGCTGCCGCCAGTACGATCAACGGGAACGGCACGGCGAAAACATAGATCGCGATGAAGGCCGCACCCGCAAGCAGCCACGACAGCGGTATTTTCAGCGCACGCGAGGCGATTTTCATCAGCGCCTGCACAACGATGGCCAGCACCGCCGCCTTGAGCCCGAAGAACAATACCGGGATGAAGGCCGTGTCCTGGAACAGCGCGTAGGCGAGCGCGAGGGCGAGGATGACGAAGAAGCCGGGAATGATGAACAGCGCACCAGCCGCGATGCCGCCGCGCCAGCCGTGCATCAGCCAGCCGATATAGGTCGCAAGCTGCATCGCCTCAGGCCCCGGCAGCAGCATGCAGAAATTCAGTGCATGCAGGAAACGCGGCTCGGAGATCCACTTCTTTTCATCAACAACGATCCCGTGCATCAGCGCGATCTGCCCCGCCGGCCCGCCGAATGACAGCAGGCCGATTTTGACCCAGACGCGCAGCGCATCGGCGAGAGCCGGGGCGGCTTTTCCGTTTGTCGCATCGCTCATTTGCCCGCCCCCTTTGCCGGCCAGTTGTGGGTTTCGCCACGTCCGTCGCGGCACCAAAGATACAGCGCATCATACAGTGCGAGCCCCTGTTCCATCTGTTCGATATCGTCATGAAACCTGTGCGAAAGACCAAGAGACATGGCGAGCAGGCCAGCCGCTTCCGGCGCGAGATCAAGGCGCGCGGTATCGGCCCCGCGAACGATCCTGGCGAGATAGTCGAGCGCCGGTGTTGCAAGGCCGAACTCATCGATCATCGTATCAAAGGTGCAGGTCTCGCCACGATGGCTCCAGAACACGCCTTCAATGTCAAAGGGCGTCGCATCGAAGCGTTCCGAAACGCCGCCGACCTCTTCCGGTGAGACGAACAGAATGGTTGCCTGCGGATCGACGAAGCGGCGGATCAGCCAGGGGCAGGCGACACGGTCGATCTTCGGTCTTGCCCGCGTCACCCATACGGTCGCGCCTGATGCGTCGCGCCCGGGAACCTTGTCCTTGGGAAGCATCGGCAGCCCGGCTTGCGCCCAGCCGGCGCGCCCGCCCGTCAGCACGCTTGCAGCAACGCCCCGGTGGCGCAGATGCGCGGCAACGCCTTCGCTGAGCTTCTTGCCCTTGTGGCAAACCACAACGACGTCGCGGCCATGCGGGTCGGCAATAATGCCGGCTGCGGCTTGCTGATGAGGAACCCGGATGCTCGCGGGAACGTATCGCGGGTCTTCGGCGAAGTCCTCGTCGAGACAGACATCGAGGATCAGCGGCTGGGTTCCGGCGCCGATACGGTTGAATAAATCTGCGGGCGAAATGGAATGCGGGACAGACATGACTGCGCCTCTCCTGACTTGAGGAGTCTGCGCGATGCTTGGGCCGCAAGGCCTGTCCCGGGGAGATCGCGTTGGTCCCCGTGCGGCGATATGTGGGAGCAAGGAAGCCGCCTGTCAAGCAAGCTGCCCCGTCACACAGTCTTGACCGGCGACGCGGTCTGACGTCTACCCGCGCGCGCCCGTGTAGGATAACGTCCCGCCATGGACGCAATATCCCCTCCCCGCAACATGCCGAAATGGCCTGCTGTGCTTGTCACGCGGCGGCTGCGCATCGCCACCGGCCTTGTGCTGTTCGTCTTCGTCGCAACGCATCTGCTCAATCATGCGCTCGGCCTCGTTTCCATCGACGCCATGGAAGCTGCACGCGACGTGCGGGTCTGGTTCACGCGCTCCCTGCCCGGCACAATCATCCTGTTGGGTTCAGCCCTGATCCACATGGTGCTGGGAATTACGAAATTCATGCAGCGCCGCGTCTGGCGCATCCAGATCGGCGAAGTCATTCAGCTCGCATTCGGCCTGCTTATCCCGGTCCTGCTGTTCCGCCACATCATCGGCACCCGCATCGTCCATGAGCTCTACGGCGTTACCGATGACTACGACTATGCGCTGTTCGCCATGTGGCCGGCCGAAGCCTGGCGGCAGGCGATCCTGATCCTGCTGGTCTGGGTGCATGGCGTCATCGGCCTGCACGTCTGGCTGCGCATGCGGCCATGGTACGCGCAGTGGAGACTGGCGCTCGGCATGCTGGCCGCGCTCGTGCCCGTTCTGGGCTTTGCCGGCTTCGCCGTCGCCGGACGCGAGATACGCTTTTCGCAGACATTCAACTTCCCGATGACTTCGGAACAGGTTGCGCAGGCGACGGGTCTGATGAGTTGGGCGTTGTGGGGCTATGTGGCGCTTCTCGCCAGCTTCATCGCAATCCGTTTCATCCGCGACTGGTATGGCCGTTTCCAGCCGCGCGTGCGCATCTCATACGCCAACGGCCCGACGGTCGCCTGCCATCATGGCCCAACGCTTCTCGAGATGAGCCGCGCCTATGGCATCCCCCATGCTTCGATCTGCGGCGGGCGGGGCCGGTGTTCCACCTGCCGGGTCCGCGTCATCGAAGGGGGTGAAGAGCAGGCCCCTCCGGATGAAACCGAGGCCCGCGTGCTGAAACGGATCGGGGCCGCCGACAACGTCCGCCTCGCATGCCAGTTGCATCCGCGCACCGACATGACCGTGGTGCCGCTGCTGCCGGCAAGCAGCGTTGCGCCGGGCGAAGTCGCGCAGCTCGACAAATATCACTGGGGCGTGGAGCAGACCGTCACGCTGATGTTCACGGATATCCGCGGCTTCACCCGCCTCACCGAACATAGCCTCGCCTATGACGTCGTCTTTCTCCTCAACATGTATCTCGGGCGCATGAGCGAGGCTGTGACCGATGCCGGCGGCTATGTCGACAAGTTCATGGGCGACGGGCTGATGGCGATCTTCGGCATGGATGGCTCATCCACGCACGGCGCGCGGCAGGCTGTCGAAGCGGCGCGCGCCATGGGCGGCATCCTGGAAGGGCTGAACCAGTCGCTCAGCGGCCAGCTCGATGAACCGCTGCGCATCGGTATCGGTCTGCATACCGGCCCGGCGGTCCTCGGCAGGATCGGGGCCGCGCGCAACCACGATGCGGGAAACCGCATTTCGGCGCTTGGCGATACGGTCAACACCGCCAGCCGCGTTGAATCGTCGTGCAAAGATCTCGCCGCTCAACTCGTCATGACGGAGGCGGCGCGTAAAGCCGCAGGCTTGGAGCTGCCGGATGAGAGCCGCCACACGATCGAGGTGCGCGGCAAGTCGGAACCGCTCACCGTTTACGCCTTCGCCCGCGCGCTGGAGGTGACATTGCCGGAAGCACCGCAAGCCGGGCCGAAACCTAAAAATAAAAAGAAGAAAGAGACGGCCTGAGGCTCAGCGGCAAACCTTGCCGAGGCCGTCCTTGCCATGGCGGGCGAGATCGAAGTGGAAATGGTCGCGATGCGCCGCGTTGGCGTCCGGACCAAGCGTCGTGTTGAAGTGCTGACAGCCATCGGCATAGACGGCGCGCAAGAAGCCCCGCTCGTCCCGGTCGCCGTTCCAGTCCCGCTTGACGCTGATATGACGCCCATCGGCGAGCTTGAAGCCGCTGATGTCGATGGCGTTGGCGAAGCCGTGCTCGGACAGCTTGCCGCCCCGCCTGTTGTTGCGCGGACGGCAGGAATAGGTTCCGAAATTTTCCACAGCGACGACATCCTGGCCGAAATACATCCGTGCGGCCGGCAGCACGCTCAGACGCACCCAGTCGTCGATCGCGGGCACCATCGGACAGCGCACAAGTGCGGCCGGAGACATCTCGACCTGTCCGTATGCCGAATAGGTCAGCTTGATCGGACGGATCGCGCCGCAGTGCTTCGGCCCGTCGAGTTCCGGTTCCACCGTACCGAAGGCGCTGGTGTAGGCGAGCCCGGCATTGAGGCAGGCAAGCTCCGCATCCTTGCGCCAGGGCGCATAGGTATCGACGAAATACACGCCCGGCCCGGCGCAGGCGGAAACCATCAGCGCGGTCAGTGCGGCAACGAACTGGCGAAGGCGGAAACTGGTGAACATGAAACCAGCAATTGAGCCGATCCCACTAACCGCGCGTTAACAACGCTTGCGCGGCACGCAACAGGTCCGGATTCCATGATGGCTTGGTTAGCGCCGACTTAATTTCCGCCGAATGCGCTGTCGTCGCCCGGTATGTCGCCCATGGTCTCGACACTGGCGTAGCCCTGCGCCCCGGGCGCTTCCTCGAACGGCGTTTCGATCTCCACGAAGGTATCGGGATAAAAGCCGTTGAAGCGCGTCCTCAGCGACAGCGAATAGGCGCCGATATGGCCGATCTCGATCCAGTCGCC
>JAGRLC010000116.1:8547-8944 GCA_020441995.1 Rhodobiaceae bacterium | reverse complement strand
ACCTTCAACGAGGTGGACATGACCAACGTCATGGCGCTGCGCAAGCAGTACAAGGACACGTTCGAGAAGAAGCACGGCGCCAAGCTCGGCTTCATGAGCTTCTTCGTGAAGGCCGTGGTGCAGGCGCTGAAGGATGTGCCCGCCGTGAACGGCGAAATCGACGGCACGGATCTCGTCTACAAGAACTACTATCACGTCGGCGTTGCCGTCGGCACGGACAAGGGTCTCGTGGTTCCGGTGGTACGCGATTGCGATATGCTGAATCTTGCCGAGATCGAGACGACGATCGCCGATTTCGGCATGCGGGCGCGCGACGGCAAGCTCGGCATCGACGAGATGCAGGGCGGCACCTTCACGATCTCCAACGGCGGTGTCTACGGTTCGCTGATGTCGACGC
>JAGRLC010000116.1:0-8398 GCA_020441995.1 Rhodobiaceae bacterium | reverse complement strand
AGGAGGCGGTGACCTTCCTCGTCCGGGTCAAGGAATGCATCGAGGACCCGCAGCGGCTGGTGCTGGACATCTAACCTGATCCTCTGACCGTGAGGCCCGCGCCTTGAGCATCGAATACCTGATAACGGCGCTGATCCTGGTTATCGCGCCCGGCACCGGCGTCATCTACACCGTTGCGACAGGGCTGACATCGGGGCGTTGGTCCAGCATTTCCGCGGCATTCGGCTGTACGCTCGGCATTCTCCCGGCCATGCTGGCGAGCGTGCTCGGCCTGGCGGCGATCCTGCACACCAGCGCGCTGGCTTTTCAGGTGCTGAAATATCTCGGTGTGGCCTATCTGCTTTTTCTCGCCTGGAAGACGCTCAACGATAGCGGGCCGGCTTCGCTGAATACCGGCAAGCCGGGGCGTGGCGGATACCGGCGTATTGCCGTGCACGGCATGCTGGTCAATGTGCTCAATCCCAAGCTGTCGCTGTTCTTTCTTGCGTTCCTGCCGCAGTTCATCGACCCTGCGGCCGGCTCCGTGACGCAGCAGGTTCTGCTGCTTGGCGCGGTGTTCATGGCGATGACCTTCGCGGTCTTCAGCCTTTACGGGGTTTTCGCAAGCTATGCCGGCAACCGGCTTTTGCGCAGCGAGACGGCGATGACTTGGATGCGCAGATCGGTTGCGGCCGCGTTTGCGGGTTTCGGCCTCAAGCTTGCGCTTTCCGAACGCTGACCGCAGGGAGGCATGGTGTTGAGCACCGATCTGACCATGCTGGTTCTGGCCTGTTGTCTGGTCTTCATCCAGATCGGGCTCTACAGCTTCTTTGCCATCCGGCAATGGGGCGTGGCCTATGCGGCGGGGCCGCGCGACGAAGGCCTGGAGCTGACCGGCGTTCCGGCCCGGCTGAAGCGCGCCTATGTCAACATGCTGGAGACATTGCCGATCTTCGCGATCGGTGTTCTGGTCGTGCATGTGACGGATAAGGCCGACGAGACGACGGCGCTGGCGTCCCAGGTCTATCTGGCCGCGCGCATCGCTTATGTGCCGGCATACGGCTTCGGCTTCAGGGGCCGTTTCGTTATCTGGGGGGTGGCAACGGCTGCCATCCTCGTCATTCTGTTCGAGGCGCTGAACTGAGCGCCAAAGGGTCTTGGGCCCATAATTCTGCGAGGCATTACGATGGCTGACACTTACGACCTTGTTGTTATCGGATCGGGCCCCGGCGGCTATGTCTGCGCGATCCGCGCGGCCCAGCTCGGCCTCAAGGTTGCGGTGGTGGAAAAGCGCGCCACCTTCGGCGGCACCTGCCTCAACATCGGCTGCATCCCTTCGAAGGCGCTGCTGCACGCGACCGAAATGTTCGAGGAGGCGGGCCACGGCTTTGCCGCGCTCGGCATCAAGGTTCCCGCGCCGAAGCTCGACCTCAAAGCCATGATGAAGCACAAGGATGAAGTGGTGGACGCCAATGTCTCCGGCGTCGCCTTCCTGTTCAAGAAGAACAAGATCGACAGCTTCATCGGCACCGGTTCCATCGAAGCCGCGGGCAAGGTCAAGGTGACGCCCGAGAAGGGCAAGGCGCAGACGCTGGAGACCAAGGCCATCGTCATCGCGACGGGGTCGGATTCAGCCAATCTGCCGGGCATCGAAATCGACGAGAAGCAGGTTGTGACTTCGACCGGGGCGCTGGAGCTTGCCAAGGTGCCGGATCATCTTGTTGTCGTCGGCGCCGGTGTCATCGGACTGGAGCTCGGCTCCGTCTGGCGCAGGCTCGGCGCGAAAGTCACGGTGGTCGAGTTCCTCGATACCGTGCTGCCCGGCATGGACGGCGAGGTCCGCAAGAACTTCAAGCGGATGCTCGAAAAGCAGGGCTTCGCGTTCAAGCTGTCGTCGAAGGTCACCGGCGTGGAGAAAAAGGGCAAGGCGCTGAAGGTCAGTGTCGAGCCGGCCAAGGGCGGCGACACGGAAACGCTGGATGCCGATATCGTTCTCGTCGCCATCGGCCGCAAGCCGCACACCGAAGGGCTGGGGCTGGATGGCGTCGGCGTGAAGCTGGACGATCGCGGCCGCGTCGAGACCGACGGGCATTTCAAGACATCGGTGGATGGCATCTACGCAATCGGCGACGTGATCGCCGGGCCGATGCTTGCCCACAAGGCGGAAGACGAGGGCATCGCGCTTGCCGAGATGCTGGCCGGCCAGCACGGGCACATCAACTACAACACCATTCCCGGTGTCGTTTACACGCACCCGGAAGTCGCCAGCGTCGGCAAGACCGAGGAACAGCTGAAGGACGCGGGTATCGCATATCGCGCGGGCAAGTTCCCCTTCACCGCCAATGGCCGCGCGCGGGCGATGAACGCGACCGAAGGCTTCGTGAAATTCCTCGCCGATGCCAAGACAGATGAAGTTCTGGGGTGCCATATCGTCGGCACGGGCGCCGGCGAGATGATCCACGAGGTTTGCGTGCTGATGGAATTCAAGGGCGCGTCGGAAGATCTCGCCCGCATCTGCCACGCGCATCCGACCATGTCGGAAGCCGTACGCGAGGCAGCGCTCGCCGTCGACAAGCGCCCGATCCACATGTAACGCAAAACATTGCGGCCCGAATTGCTCCGGGCCGCAATTACCCGCCGTGAGGCCGGGGCACAGTTGATTATTCGGTCGCGGTATCCTGCGGCGCCTGTGCCGTCTGAACGGTCGTTTCGGCGGTTGCCGTTGCCGGCGCGGGTTTGGTTTCCGGGACCGGCGTTGCGTTTTCCGCTGTCGTCATCGAGGTCTTGTGGCCATTGAAGCATTCCGCGGATGCGACGGAAGCGAATCCGGCAATGCCTGCTGCGGCCACTGCGATGGTCAGGAGTTTCTTCATTACGGTTGATCCTTGTTGCTGGGCTGGGCGGATATGTCCGACCATGCCGGGAAACGGGGATGCACGTAGAGAAGGCCAGCCCGTCAGGGCCGTACGAATGATGGTAGAGCAGGTTTCGCGGATGTCAAAAAACGTTTTGTTACGCGCCGGATTGGCCGTTCTGGCAATTGTTTGCCTGGGATGCCTTGCGGTCATCGCCATGATTGTTTTCGAGCTGGTGCACAGGGCGAGCGGATCGGCGCGTGCCGGCATGATCGCGGGTGGCGCAGTTGTTGTGCTGCTGGCCGGCGGGGTCGGCTTGCTGGCGAAGCGAAGAAGTTAAGCCCGCGGATGGGCGGCGCGGTAGACCGACAGGAGATGCGCCTCGTCGATGTCGGTATAGATCTGCGTCGTCGACAGGCTGGCGTGGCCGAGCAGTTCCTGGATCGTGCGCAGGTCACCGCCATTCATCAGGATATGCGTTGCGAAGGCGTGCCGCAAAGCATGGGGCGTTGCCGAATCGGGCAGACCGAGCGCGCCGCGCAAGCGCTGCATGGTGCGCTGGACGATGCGCGGATTGAGCGGCCCGCCGCGTGCGCCGGTGAAGATCGGCTGATCGCCTGAAACCGCATAGGGGCAAAGCCGCCGGTATTCGGCGATCGCGTCGCGGATGATTGGCAGGACGGGGACGATTCGCGTCTTGCCGCCCTTGCCGGTGATGCGCATCGCGTCACGGGCGGCATCGGCTTCGCGCGCGGTGATCCCGAGCGCTTCGGAGATACGAAGCCCCGCGCCATAGAGCAGCGTGAAGACGGCGATGTCGCGCGCCTCGATCCAGGGTTCGGCGTTCCCGTCCATGCCGATACCGTCGCAGAGGTCGGCGGCGCGGTCAGGCGAGACCGGTTTGGGCAGAGCATGCGGCAGCTTGGGGCCCCGGATTGCGGCAAGCGCAACAATCTCGACACCATGCACCTTGTGAAGATGCCGCGACAGGCTGCGCAGCGCCGAGAGCGTGCGCGCCAGCGAACGCGCTCCGACGTCGTTACGGCGGCGGCTGGCCAGAAACGAACGAATGTCGGTGACTCTCAGGGAAGCCAGGTCCTTGAGACCCGCTGGGCCGCCGAGATGATCCTGCAGGAAGAACAGGAATTGCGAGGCGTCGCGGCGATAGGCTTCCAACGTCTTGGGCGCGAGGCGCCGGCCTGTGCTGAGCGTATGCAGCCAGACACCGACAGCCGCGGAGAGGTCTCCGCGCGCGGCAAGCGGTGCTTCGAGTGCATTTGTCTGCGTTTCCGCCATATGGCTCTCCGTTTCAGGAGAACCATCATCATACACACGGATTTATTCCCGCTTAAGAGCGGGACTTTCTTTGGCTTGCGCAATTCCGGACGAAAAACCGGTGTCCACTTTTTCTGGAATTGCTTGGATTACAGGATTTTCTGACCGGTCTTGGCCCAGTCGGCGAGGAAGGCCTCCAGCCCCTTGTCGGTCAGCGGATGCTTGACGAGGCTGCGCAGTACCGCCGGCGGGACGGTCGCCACGTCGGCGCCGGCCATGGCGCTGTCCTTGACGTGGTTGGGCGAGCGGATCGAGGCGGCGAGGATCTGCGTGTCGAGCGCATCGTAATTGTCATAGATGATGCGGATTTCACGGATCAGGTCCATGCCGTCGAGGTTGATGTCGTCGAGCCGGCCGATGAAGGGCGAGATGAAGGTCGCGCCCGCCTTGGCGGCCAGCAGCGCCTGATTGGCGGAAAAGCACAGGGTGACATTGACCATGGTGCCGCCATCGGTGAGCGCGCGGCAGGCTTTCAGCCCGTCCATCGTCAGCGGCACTTTCACCGTGACGTTCTTGGCGATTTTCGCCAGTTCCTTACCCTCAGCGATCATGCCTTCAGAATCGGTTGCCGTGACTTCGGCGCTAACGGGGCCGGGCACGGCTTCGCAGATCTCGGCGACGACTTCCTTGAAGTCGCGGCCAGACTTGGCAACCAGCGACGGGTTTGTCGTCACGCCATCGACAAGGCCGGTTGCGGCCAGATCGCGGATTTCGTCGATGTCGGCGGTGTCGATGAAGAATTTCATGGCGCTTCCCCGGAATTTCGATTCTGTACTGGCGGTCGTGCCGCCGGGCTGTGTGCCCTGTTTAACCGATCCACGCGGAAAGGGTAGCCTCGCGGCTCCAAGATTTGAGCGAATCGGAAACTTCGCTTCCCGATTAAATGAGAAGGCCTGAGCCCGAGTGACCGCGAAAACCATATCCGTGCAATGCGCCGTCGCGGTCGATCAGGCCTATACCTATCTCGTGCCGGACGGGATGGAAGCCCGGCCAGGCGATATCGTCGTGGTGCCGCTTGGGCCGCGCGAGGCGCTGGGCTGCGTCTGGAACGAACCGGCTGACGATGTGAATCCCGCACGGCTGCGCGCGGTGACGGGGCGCATCGATGTGCCGCCACTCGATCCCAAGCTGAAGGAGTTTGTCGACTGGGTTGCGAAATACACGCTCGCCGAACGCGGCATGGTTCTGAAGATGGTGCTGCGGTCATCCGATGTGCTGGCGGCGGAAAAACCGGTCACCGGCGTCGTCTGGCATGGCGAGGTTCCCGAACGCATGACGCCGGCGCGCATCCGCGTTCTGGAGCACCTGCGCGAACAATCCGTCTGGCCGAAGTCGGCGCTGGCCGATGTCTCCGGCGTGTCGCCCGGTGTTGTCGACGGGCTGATCGAGGCGGGTGTGCTCGAGCGCACCGACCTGACGCTGCGTCCCGTCATCAAGGCGCCGGACGCCGGCCATGGCGTCAACGATCTGAATGATGCGCAAAGCGAGGCGGCGGAGCTTATTTCCGAAAAGGTCCGCGCAGGGGACTTCTCGGTGTCGCTGCTCGACGGCGTCACCGGCTCCGGCAAGACCGAGGTTTATTTCGAGGCGATCGCGGAAGCTTTGCGCGAAGGCAGGCAGGCGCTGGTGCTGCTGCCGGAAATCGCGCTGACGCAGGATTTTCTGGAGCGATTCGCGCGCCGCTTCGGCGCAGCTCCCGGAGAATGGCACTCCGGCGTGTCGGGCAGGGCGCGGGCCCGGGTCTGGCAGGGGGTGGCTTCCGGCGATGTCCGCGTTGTCGCCGGTGCGCGCTCGGCATTGTTCCTGCCCTTTGCCGATCTGGGGCTGATCGTGGTGGACGAGGAGCACGATCCGGCGTTCAAGCAGGACGACCGCGTCATCTACAACGCCCGCGACATGGCGGTGAAGCGCGGTCATATCGGCGGCTTTCCGGTGATCCTGTCTTCGGCGACGCCTTCCGTGGAAAGCCGGGCCAACGCCGATGCCGGGCGCTATCTGCATGTGAAGCTGCCGGAGCGGTTCGGCGGGGCGGCGATGCCGGGCGTGAAACTCCTCGACATGCGCAGCGACGGGCCTGAGCGCGGGCAGTTTATTGCCCCCAGCTTGACGGCGGCAATCGCGAAGGCCTGCGAGGCTGGCCAGCAGAGCCTCGTCTTTCTCAACCGGCGCGGCTATGCGCCGCTGACGCTGTGCCGGCGTTGCGGCTTCCGTTTCGAATGTCCGCAATGCACAGCATGGCTTGTGGAGCATCGCTTCAGGCGCAAACTGATGTGCCATCATTGCGGGCATGAACGTCCCGTCCCGGAAACCTGTCCCAACTGCCAGGCGCCGGACAGTCTCGTGGCCTGCGGGCCGGGGGTGGAGCGTATCGCCGAGGAGCTTGTCTCACTGTTCCCAGACCAGCGGGTTGCCGTGCTGTCGAGCGATCTGGTGCCCGGCATCCGCGCCATGCGGACATTACTGGCTGAGATTGCGCAGGGGCATGCGGATATCGTCATCGGCACGCAATTGGTGGCGAAGGGGCATAATTTCCCGCTGATGAGCGTTGTCGGCGTTATCGATGCCGATGTGGCCCTGCAAAGCGCCGATCCGCGCGCGGCGGAGCGCACGTTCCAGATTCTCAGTCAGGTGGTCGGCCGGGCAGGGCGCGACGGCACGCCGGCGCAAGCCTTCATCCAGACCTATGTGCCGGAGAATCCGGTGCTCAAGGCAATTGTCGCCGGCGACCGCGAGGCTTTTTACGAGCGCGAACTCGATGCGCGGCGCAAGGCGGGCATGCCGCCGTTCGGGCGGTTGGCGGCGCTGATTGTGTCGGGCAAGGACCGCAATGCGGTGCAGGCTTATGCAAAACAGCTTCGCTATTCGGCGCCGCGCGTTGCCGAAACGGAAATATTAGGGCCGGCCGAAGCGCCCATCGCCATGATCCGGGGGCGTTACCGGATGCGCCTGCTGGCCCGTTCGGCCCGTCATGTGGATTTATCCGGGATTGTCAGGAACTGGCTTGAAAACGGTCCGAAACCGACCGGAGGCATGCGGGTTCAGGTGGATATCGATCCGGTCTCATTCCTCTGAAACCGTGGCTTGGGCTGCTGCGCTGCACCCAAGTGGCAAAATGACGTACAAGAGTCATCCTCAGGGTGTGTTGCGCACCCCATATGAGTATGCTAGTTCCCACGCGTCCTTGCAGCGGGGGCTGTTTCCGACGGGGTTTTTAGGAAGCCGCATCCGAGGCGCGTATCAGGGGAAACCGGGTTATTAAGACCCGGACCGGATGCAACGTCGCAAGGGCCATGGCGTCAACATCCAGGCCGGATGATCCGATCCGACGGCCGCAAAAGACCCGCCCGGCACTAGCCGCAGGCAGGGTCCTTTTCTTGCGTGGCAACGGGGCGGTGAAAAGGCCTTAAACTTCGAGAGAGACGCGAAGAGTGGACGACTCGATCGTAAGCGGCGTGGCCGGACGATACGCGAATGCGCTGTTCGACCTTGCCAAGGAATCAAAGTCCGTGGCCGCTGTGGCCAAGGATCTTGATGCTTTTGGCGAAATGCTCGATGGCAGCGAAGACCTGACGCGGCTTGTCCGCAGCCCGGTTTTCAGCGCCGACGAGCAGATTCGCGCGTTGGACGCTGTTCTCGCCAAGGCGAAGATCAGCGGCCTCACAGCCAATTTTCTTCGCCTCGTGGCGCGCAACCGCCGTCTTTTCGCGGTTGCGGACATGATCCGCGGTTTCCGCGGGCTTGTTGCCGCCGACAAGGGCGAAGTCTCCGCCGAGGTCACCTCGGCGCAAAAACTCACTGCCGCTCAGACGAAATCCCTGAAGGACGCACTCAAGTCCGTGACGGGCAAGACGGTTTCGCTGAGCGAGACGGTCGATCCGGCGATCATTGGCGGCCTTGTCGTCAAGATTGGCAGCCGCATGATCGACACGTCGATCCGTACCAAGCTCAATTCTCTCAAGACACGCATGAAAGAGGTCGGCTGATGGATATTCGGGCCGCTGAAATCTCCACGATCCTCAAGGATCAGATCAAGAATTTCGGCAACGAGGCGGAAGTCTCGGAAGTCGGTCAGGTTCTTTCCGTCGGTGACGGTATCGCCCGCGTCTATGGTCTGGACAATGTCCAGGCCGGTGAAATGGTCGAATTCCCCGGCGGAATTCGCGGCATGGCGCTGAACCTGGAAGTCGATAACGTCGGTGTCGTTATTTTCGGCTCCGACCGCGACATCA
>JAGRLC010000115.1:2018-6312 GCA_020441995.1 Rhodobiaceae bacterium | reverse complement strand
CTTCCGCATGCGGAAGAGGGCTGACTCATTCGCCATCGGGCGCTCCAACCTCCAAACGCGCCTGCGTTGCAGCAGGCCGCGATTACTTAAAATCTGCCTTCGCGTTGCCCGGTTCCCTGCCGGCCGAATCGGCCATGCCCCAGGACAAGCGGTACGCGGCAATATGGACAATCTAAGGGCCGATGGTTGTAAAGATGTTAACCCTAACGTCTCATTACCTGCCATATCGCACACGGTGCAACCTGTCTCGCATGGCAATTGCGGCTGACGCGATACTTGACGCAAAGCCCTGCTGCTATTATTCGTTCGCGCCGAATTCCATTCAGACCCGATATCGGTCAGGCGGCGCGCCGGTTTTCAGCATATGGTGGCGCCGGGACCGCATTTTAAGGACGAAAACCATGGCACGCCGCTGCGAACTCACCGGCAAAGACGTTATGACGGGCAACACCGTCAGCCACGCCAACAACAAGCAACGCCGGCGCTTCCTGCCGAATCTCGTCAACGTTTCGCTTCTCAGCGAGGCGCTTGGCCGGCGTGTGCGTCTGCGGATTTCCACCTCGGCGCTTCGCACCGTCGAGCACCGTGGCGGTATCGACAAGTTCCTGATGAAGGCCAAGGACGCGGAGCTTTCCGCCCGCGCCCGCGCCGTCAAGAAGGAACTGGCTGCCAGCCAGCAGGCCTGAACGGCTTAAACCCACCGGGGTTAAACTCATGAACGCATCGTCTCCGTCGGCTGACGGCATGTTTTCGCGCGGCCTGATCGCGGCGGTGGCGGCGATGTGCGGCGTTGTCGCGCTGTCCAACTTCGCGGTCCAGCATCCGTTCATGCTTTTCGGCCTTCAGGATTATTTCACCTGGGGCACATTCACCTATCCGCTCGCCTTCCTGATCACCGACCTGACCAACCGCCGCTATGGCCCGGCCATGACGCGCCGTGTGGTTTTTGCCGGTTTCGTTCTGGCGGTGATCCTTTCGGTCGTGCTGGCGACGCCGCGCATCGCGATCGCCTCGGGTACGGCCTTCCTGACGGCGCAGCTTCTCGACGTATCCGTGTTCGACCGCCTGCGCCAGAGCGCGTGGTGGAAGGCGCCGCTGGTTTCCTCGCTGATCGGGTCTGCCGTCGATACCGCGATGTTCTTCACGCTGGCTTTTGCTGGAACCGGCATGCCTGAGGCGACCTATCCGGTCCTCGGCGGCATCACGGCGCCGGTGTGGATGGGCTGGGCGTTTTTCGACTGGCTTGCAAAGCTTGCCTGCGCCGGCGCCATGCTGGTGCCGTTCCGCGCCCTGATGAGCCGTATCACGCCGCTGCGGGCCGCGGCATCCTGACGGTTTCTTGCTGATATCCCAATGAAAACGGGCGGTCCTGATCGGGCCGCCCTTTTTCATTTGCCTGCGCACGCTGCCTGTCCCGCGTTCTACTTGTTGTGAACGAGGAAGCTGTTGGCGAAGTAGGTGTGGTTGCCGTTAAGCCGCAGATTGTAGACGGTCCTTGCCGCATCGTCCTCGTGGGCTTCGATCTTCGCCAGGGCGAGGTGCGCCGTTTCGATTGCCGTTTCCATCAATGCGGCGGGCTCACCCGAGACCATCGGCATGGCGCGCGCGGCAACCTTCGTCAGAACGATCACTTCGTCACCGGCAGCGAGGCTTGCCACGCGGAAATGTCCGGTCTCGGCGAAGGTCGCTTCCGGATCGATGGATTTCCAGCCTGTCCGCGTCATGAAGGGATGTTCGGCAGTGACGAAAGGCGCGCCCTCGTTGAAGGCGTAGAGTTTGCGTTCGCCCAGGCACGGGGTCTCGATCTCCATGACGCGGTTGACCTGTCCGCCTTGGCCGATCACCAGATCGCCGACGCGGACATCGCTGATCGCTTTCGTCGTGCCGTCCGCCATCAGGATGGGCGTTTCGCCGGTGAAGCAGCAGGCTACATCGGTCAGCTTCATCGTCGACTGCATCGCGGCAACGGCATCGTATGCGGCGTTGCTGGTGGGGTCGTCCTGCCTGTGTTTTGCGATCAGCGTATCCGAGGGGCCGAAATAAATCCGTATGCCGGCAGTCCCCTGAAAATAATTGTCGAACTCCGTGCGCATGTCCGCGAAAACAGACACGTTGCCCGAGGCCAGGAATTCCACCTCGGCCGTGCCGAAACCACCGATCTCCTCGGATGCGCCGGCACCGAAGCCGACCATGAAGTTCTTTGTCGCGTAATATCTGATGCCGCCGCGCGCAAAGGCGCCTTCAAGGATGTTCTCGCCCCACTGGTATCCAGCTACGCCGTGCAGTGTGAACCGCTCTTGGTAAAGCTCGCCTTCAGCGGCCAGACGCCAGATTTTCTGCCGGTCGAGCTCGGATTCCACCGTATAGGGGGGATTGCTCAGGAAGACCGACTCAAACGCCTCCTGCTCGTTAACGCCATAGGCGCCGGTGATGCCCAGAAGACCGGTGCTGGGGTCGCGCCAGAAGAAATGGCCGCCGATGCCACCGATGAAATCATCGTCCAGCACACCGCCGGCGATATCGAGCTGCACGCCGAATGCGTCATGGACGGGAGCCGTGAGCGATGCCAGTACCATGGCCAGTCCGTCCGTGCCGGCGCTGTTGAAAGCGCCAAGCTGGTTGTTATTGAGGTTTACGCCATTGGTGTCGATGTCATCGTGATGAGCCACGCCGCCGGCAATCGCAATCTTGGCGTTAAGGGCCGAAACCGCCGGCAAGCCGCCAGCTTCCTGGGCCTGCGCCATCGCCATCGGGCTGACGGCAAGCAATCCGATCGCCGTGGACGAATACAAGGCGGCCTTCAGAGACGATGCGTGACGTGTGATGCCGGTCATGTTGTGCCCCCTGTTCGAACCCGATTATCAAATGCTTTGATTCGGGAACAGAACCATTCGGAACGGGTATCATCAGGGCCCGCGGCAACCCGGGCGAGAATCTCTAATCGACCAGTTCGAAGCGCAGCAGCAACGTGCGCTGAAGGCGGGTGAAATTATTGTCCGACATGATGGTCAGGATCGTGCGGCCTTGTTCGTCCTCATGGATGCCCAGCGCTTCCATGTTGTCGATTTCCAGCGCGATGTCGGACGTCATCAGCAGCTCGGGATAAACCGTCGCGTCATCCGCGATGTCCGCAAGCCTGATCCTGTGCAACGCCATTTTCGGTCCCGTCAGGATCGAAAAATAACGCTCCAGAAGAATAAGATTCCCATCCGGATCGAGTGCGGCATCGGTTGCGTCGAAATCGTCGTGGGCGCGGATGCGGAAGGTTCCCGGCGTCTTGCCGCCGATGATGTAGCCGGTGAGGAAGCCGTCATGGGGTTCTTCGGCGATGGCGATGGTTGCCGCGCCAAGGGGGCTGCCGGCGGGCAGAACGGCAAGCGCTTCGGGGCCCTTGTTCTCGGGCAGATCGCGCAAGGCCTCAGGCACCGGAATGTCCTTCGGACGCGCGGCCATCCCGCTCCCGCCGAGATCGTATTCCCAGATGCGGTTGTGCCGCTCGAAACTGACCTGGAAACGGCCCGGCCTGCCGGGCACCGCGGCGATACCTTCGGCATCCGACCAGCGCTTGGATTTTAACGGCTTTCCATCGCTGTCCAGGATGTTTCCCATTTCGACACCGCTCAGGGTGGGCGTTCCGTCCGGCATTTCGGAAATTTCCGCCGTGATCCAGCCGCCGACATCGGTCACGCCCGTGAGGGTCTTGCCATCTGGGCCGATCACGATGCTGGAAATGCCGCCAAAGCTGCGGCGGTCATCGGGAACCAGTTCCGCGCCGGCAAGGAAGATCAGTTTGCCGAACTGCGTGCGCTCCGGGTCCAGCGGAGCGAGGGCGCCAAGCGGCTTTGCCGTAATCGCGATATTTTCAGCCTGCGCGAGGGCTCCCGGAAACAACAGGAGAGCCAGTGCGGTCAGCGCGCTTCCCAGAGCGGCAAGCCTCATGCGGCGGGCCTTGAGCCGCGCTTGCCGCCGGCGGATGCCTGGGCCGGTGTTTCCTCGAAAAGCTCGGCCAGCTTTTCGGTCATCACGCCACCCAGTTCCTCGGCATCCACGATGGTCACCGCGCGGCGGTAATAACGTGTCACGTCATGGCCGATGCCGATGGCGATCAGCTCGACCGGCGAGCGGGTTTCGATGTCCTCGATGACGCGGCGCAGGTGGCGTTCGAGATAGTTGCCCGGATTGACGGACAGGGTTGAATCGTCGACCGGGGCGCCGTCGGAGATCATCATCAGGATGCGCCGGTGTTCAGGCCGCGCCATCAGGCGTGCGTGCGCCCAGGTCAGCGCTTCGCCGT
>JAGRLC010000115.1:0-1915 GCA_020441995.1 Rhodobiaceae bacterium | reverse complement strand
GGCGCAGGTCGTTGAGACGGCCCGGATTGGCCGGCTTGCCGTCGGCAAGCCATGCCTCGCGCGACTGGCCGCCCTTCCAGGCGCGGGTGGTGAAACCGAGAATCTCAACCTTGACGCCGCAGCGCTCCAGCGTGCGCGCCAGGATGTCGGCGCAGGTGGCGGCAACTGTGATCGGACGGCCGCGCATGGAGCCCGAATTGTCGATCAGCAGGGTGACGACCGTGTCGCGGAAATCGGTCTCGCGTTCGCGTTTGAAGGCGAGCGGTTGCATCGGGTCTGTGACGACGCGTGTCAGGCGCGCGGTATCGAGCAGGCCCTCTTCCAGGTCAAAGTCCCAACCTCGGCTCTGCTGCGCCATGAGGCGGCGCTGAAGCCGGTTGGCGAGGCGGGCGACAACGCCCTGCAGGCTGGAGAGCTGCTTGTCGAGGAAGCTGCGCAGGCGGTCGAGCTCCTCGGTGTCGCACAGGTCCTCGGCGCCGAGCACTTCGTCGAACTTGGTGGTGTAGACGGAATAGTCCTCGAAGACGGCGTTGGAATAGGGGAAGGGCGGGCGGTAGGGTTGCGGCTCGTCCTCGCCGTCGCTTTCATCGGCGTCGCCCAGCAATTCCTCCATGCTGGCGTCGGAGGCGTCATATTCGACTTCTTCCTCGCCGCCGTCGGCTTCGCCGGTCTCGGCGGTGTCGGTGTCGCCTTCCTCGCTCTCCTCGCTCTCGGTGCTTTCGGAGCCAGGGTCCTCGGCTTCGCCGTCCTCGCCTTCGGTTTCCTCATCGTCCTGCTCGTTGCCCAACTCGTCGGACATGTCGAGCGCGACGATGATATCGCGCATGATGTCGGCATAGGCCGACTGATCCTCGATGCTGGCTTCAAGGCGGGAGATCTCTCCGGATGCGCGCTCCTCGATCCATTCGCGCCATAGCGAAACGGTGCGCTCGCCGGTCGTCGGCGTCTTGCGTCCAGTGACCGCCTCGCGGACGATCAGCGCCAGGGCCTCTTCCATCGGCGCATCGGCGCGGTCGCTGGCCTGATCCAGCCGCAGCTTGGCGCAGCGGTCTTCCAGCATCGCATCGAGGTTTTCGCCCATGCCGGAGAAGCGGCGCATGCCGATGGCTTCGATGCGGGCCTGTTCGACCTGTTCGTAGATGGCGCGGGCATTGCGCCCAACGGGCTGATTCTTGCGGTGGACGGCCGGATCGTGACAGGCGATGCGCAGCGCCAGCGCATCGGCATAGCCGCGTGTGACGGCGGCATCGTGCTTCGTCATGGCGCGCGGCGGCTCGGGCAGGCGTACGGTGTTGCCGGACTGACCGGGGCGGTCGCCGCCGAAGGTGACGGACAAATCCCTGCCCTGCGCAATGGCGCGCACGGTTGTCGTCACGGCGCGCTTGAACGGATCGTTCGGTGCCGTGCGGTTGTTGGATTTGCCGTCCTGAGAGGTCATCTTATCAGGGTCAGTTCAGCGCCAGGTTCACCGTCGACTCGGGCAGTTCCTCGCCGAAGGCGCGCTGGTAGAACTCGGCGACGATGCCGCGCTCCAGTTCATCGCACTTGTTGAGGAAGGTGAGGCGGAAGGCCATGCCGACATCGCCGAAGATCTGCGCATTCTCCGCCCACATGATCACGGTGCGCGGGCTCATGACCGTCGACAGGTCCCCGTTGACGAAGGCGGACCGGGTCAGGTCGGCGACGCGCACCATCTTGGAGACGGTCTCGCGGCCTTCCTCGCTGGCAAAGTGTTTCGCCTTGGCGACAACAATTCCGACCTCGTCATCATGCGGCAGATAGTTCAGCACGGTGACGACGGACCAGCGGTCCATCTGCGCCTGTTTGATCTGCTGGGTGCCGTGATAGAGGCCGGAGGTGTCGCCAAGGCCGATGGTATTGGCGGTGGCGAAAAGCCGGAAGGCGGGGCGCGGGC
>JAGRLC010000114.1:6666-6927 GCA_020441995.1 Rhodobiaceae bacterium | reverse complement strand
GTGTGAACCTGCTCTCCGGCGACGATCTGTCGGTGCTGTTCAACGAAGATGGTTCGTCCAAGCTCGACATCTCCGGTGTGACCTTCGACTCCGCAGGCCTGAGCCTGTCGGCGGTTGCTTCCGGCGGCTTCGACTCCAACACGTCGATCAACACGACCCTCGACACGCTCAGCAGTGCAATCGACACGCTGCGTGCCCAGGCTTCGAAGTTTGGTTCGAACCTGTCGGTGGTTGAGACCCGTCAGAACTTCACCAAGGAAA
>JAGRLC010000114.1:0-6572 GCA_020441995.1 Rhodobiaceae bacterium | reverse complement strand
AGCAGCTGTCTTCGACATCGCTGTCCCTGGCCTCGCAGGCCGACCAGCAGGTGCTGCGTCTGTTCTAATTCGGGACAGATTGAGCCAATACCGGGCGGGGCCTTCGGGCCCCGCCTTTTCTTTATCCGGCAAGGCTTTCCCGGAATTTCGCGCGTCTAACATATCGCCAATCATTAACCTGCCGTTAACCGATGCCCGCCACACTATGCGGCAATCTCAAAGGAAGAAATCCGGCAGGCGAATCATGGCGCTCAAAGTCGAGCTGAAACCCAGTGAACGTATCATCATCGGCAATGCGGTGGTGACCAATGGCGAGCACCGCACGCGCCTCTATATCGAGGGCGAGGCCGCCATCCTTCGCGAGAAGGACATCCTGACGCCGGAAACCGCCGACAGCCCCGCAAAGCGCATCTATCTCGCCGTCCAGCTCATGTATCTGGAAGACGATATCGGTTCGATGCAGGAAACCTACACGGAACTGACCCGCGACATCGTCACGGCTGCTCCGAGCACACTTCAATACGTCGACAGGATCAACGGGCTTGTCGTGTCGGGCGCCTTCTACAAGGCGCTCAAGGAAACCAAGGCGCTTATCGCCTACGAGAGCGAGCTACTAGGCCATGCAACATCAGGCAGCACACGCGTACGCGCAGACCGCGAAGATCACCGTCAGCCCGCGTAATCTCGAGGCTGATCTTCTCGTCAAGTCCGCAAACCGCCTTCAGGCGGTCAAGGACGGCTGGCCAGAATCCCAATCCGACCTGCGCGGCGCATTGACCTACAACCGCCGCCTGTGGACCATTTTCGCGACCTCCGCCACGGCTGAGGACAACCCGCTGCCGAACGCCATCAAGCAGAGCATCGGCAACCTCGGGCTGTTCATCTTCAAGCAGACCATGACGCTTGAATCCGAGCCGCAGCCCGAAAAGCTGACATCGCTGATTTCCATCAACCGCGAGATTGCCGCCGGATTGCGCGCGCAGTAATGCGCCGCGCGTCCAGCCTTCAGGAGTTCGACTAGAGGAGCCACCGAACCTTGGGAGCAATGGATTGAGACGCCCCTATCCTGAAGATCCAGCACATATGCGCCGCATTTCGATGAGGCACGCTAAAGCAGCCCTGGCCGACACCCCGGCCGGGGCTGTTTTCGTTTGCGCCAGGCGCCGTTCACGGCGCAACCGCACCAAGCGCAGCCGGTTCTGACCGGCTACACGGCGGGTAGATGCGAAACAGGCCGGCTGGCGCCGGCCTGTAACGAATGCCTGACCTTGAATTTCAGGATCTTACAGGAACTGCGCGAGGTTCAGCCGCGACAGCATCGCGGTTGCCTCGTAGCTGATCTGCAATTGCGTCTGCAACGCCAGCAGCTTCACCGCGATTTCCTCGTCATCGACCTTGGTCACGCCGGTCAGCGCGTCCTCGGCAATCTGCTTGCTGACCACATGGCGTTCCTGGGCGGAGGCATATGAGGATTGCAGCCCGACATATTCGGCCCGGATCGATTCCATCGTGCGGACCGAGTTGTCCTTGTAGGCCAGACCATCTCCGACACGCGTCTTCAGCGCATTGAAACGCGCTTCGTCGAGAGGCTTTGAGCTGTCGAACGTATCGACCGCGAAGGCGGCCATATGGGCCAAAGCCCAGGCGAACGGCTCCTCGCTCGCCCGCGCGCCATAACCGACAACTGAATTCTCGTCGATCCGCGTCACCGATGTGCCGCGCGGATCGGTGGCGGCGCTGTCGCCCTTGTACCAGATGACGGTATTGCTGGCCGTACCCGAAATCATTCCTGTTGCGCTTTCGTAAGGAGGGCCATCCACGCGCAGCGGCGGATTGTCGAGATCGGATTCGAAGAAATTACGCGATGCCGTGACCGTCGAGGCCGCGGGAAGCACGGTCTGGCCGGCTGTTTCCAGCGCACTGCCCAGGGCGGCCTCGATATTGGCGATCGTTGCCGTTTCGTCCGCGCCAATCGCAAACGTGCCCGGCTGTGAGCCGTCCGAGCTCGCGGTCAGCGTGATCTCATGACGCGTCCCGTCGGGAAGATCGACCGCAACCGCGAATGTATCGCCGGCGGCGGGAACGCCGGTCAGCGCGAAGGTCGCCGTCTGCGGTGCCGTGCCCGTTGGCTGCGTCAGGGTCGCACCCGCGAAGGTCGAGGAAATCCCGGCCAGTTTGAAGCCGAACGGATGCGCGCCGTCCTCGCCGATGGTCAGGCTCGTGCCG
Organism: Rhodobiaceae bacterium; assembly: GCA_020441995.1. GTDB lineage: Bacteria > Pseudomonadota > Alphaproteobacteria > Rhizobiales > Tepidamorphaceae > JACKJK01. Next base: position 4,346 of record JAGRLC010000114.1, on the reverse strand, counting down.
CCATTGGTCAGCGCCAGCCGGCCGCGATTATCCGCGCCAGCATCGGCAAGCTTGCGCTGGGCAACGACCGTATCGAGGCCATCGCGCACGCCATCGCCCTTGAGGATGGTTTCGGAATCTTCCACCGGCTGAACATCGACGGTATCGCCGGAGAACAGGTAGCGCCCGTTCACTTCGGCATTGAGCAGAGCAATCGCCTCATCGAAATTCGTGCGCGTCAGATCCTGCGGCAGCGTCTGCCCGTTCTTGGAAAAGGTATAGGTGCCGTTGCGGACGTCGGACTTCGTCGTGGCGGCGAGCTCGGTGAACTGGTCGAGGCTGAGCGCCATCATGTCCAGGCGCAGACTGAGCGTTTCAATGTTGGCCGAATAGGTATCGATGCGCGAGATTTGCGCCTGCATGGACAGCGCAAGCGTGCGCCCGGAGCCAAGCCCGCCATAGGTTTCGGCGACGCGGCCCGTCCCGAGCTGGCGTTGCAGGTCGAGCATCTGCGCCCGGCTTTCGATGATGCCGCCGGTCCAGCCGATTGATTTGATAAGCGGAGGAACGCCACTGGTCATGAAAGACTACCCTTCCTCATATTCGCATCAGCAGATCGGTCATCTCGCGGAATGCGGAGATGACACGCGCATTCGCCTGATAAGCGGTCTGCAGACTGATCAGGAAAGCCATTTCGGTATCGAGGTCGACGCCGGAGATGGCCGCCTGGCGCTCACTGAGCTGCTCGTAGGCGACTTCCTGCGAAGTGAAGGCCAGTTGCGCGGATTCGGCCTCGCGCCCCTGGAACGAAATCACCCGGTTGACGAATTCCGACAGCGTGCCCGTGTAGGTCGACGATCCGGCAACGCCCGAGGAGCCGCCGAACGTCTGATCGCTGTTGAACAGCCGGTCGAGGATCGCCTGCGGGCGGGTGGAGTCGCCGGAAGCCACACCGCTGGTGTATTGGACAAGGCCGCTGGAATCGGCCAGCAGCGAGCTGTTGACCTGGATGCGGCCCGCAAATCCGGTCACCTGGGAGACCTGGCCGTGGCGCGCGGTGTAGGCCGATGCGCCATCGGTAAACAGCGGCAAGGACGACGTGCCGCCCGAAAGCGATGTTTCCGTCACCGTCGCGCTCAGACCCGTCACATCGGTGTTGTTGGGTGCGCCATCGTCGAGGATGGTCAGCGTTGAGCCGCTTGCTGTCGCCGTTAGGTCTGCGCCAAGCGCGGTGTCGATGGCGGCGGCGGCCGCCGCAATCCCCCCGGCGAAGCTGATACCAATCACGGTATCGTTCGGATTCGTCGTGTAGTCATTGGTCAGCGGCGGCGCGCTCGCGTCGTCAACCCGGACGATCGTGACGGTGTGCTCGGTTGAGGATGCGTCCGTGTATGTCAGCGTGATACTGTCGCCATCCTGCAATTCCGAAAGATCGATCGAGAACCCCGCCTGCGCGCCCGACGTGGCGGGCGTCGACGCCACTTGTTTGGCCGACAGGGACCGGGCGAGCGAATCCGCGACCGCATCGAGCTGTGCCTGCGCCTGCGGCAGGATCGTGTCGCGCAAATCGATCAGCGCCTTGATCTCGCCGGAGCGGAACGCGCTGTCCGCGATCAGATCGATCGAATAGCCGCTACCGGAATTGAGAGAGATGGTGCCGACCGTGCGTTCCGCCGGGTCGGTGCTGTAGCTCGACTGCGCCGTGATCGCCCCGCTCGCGTCGAAGCTCAGCCGCGCGGCATCGCCGTCCAGCAGCAGCGCGCCTGAATTGGTATAGACGCCGACATCGCCGCGCGGACGTTCCTGCACTCGGATGTCGACATACTGGGACAGTTCGTTGAGCAGACTGTCGCGCCGGTCGAGCAACGAGGCGGTTGCCTGGCCCGCCTGCGTTGTTGTCGTGATCTCGGAATTGAGGTCCGAAAGCTGCCCCAGGATGTCGTTGACCCGGTCGACCGCATCGTTCAGCGCCAGTTCGGCCTGACCGCGCAGATCCTGAATATCGGCTGACAGACCGTTGAGCGTGTTGGCCAGCACTTCCGCGTCGCGCAGCGTGTTCTCGCGCGCCACGTAGGATTCCGGGCTGGTCGCCAGTTCCTCGAGCGAGGACTGGAAATTGTTCATCAGCGTGTCGAGCGCCGTAGGCCCGCCGGGCTGCCCGAAAATCGAGTCGAGGCTGGTGTAATAGTCGTTGAGCGTGCGCGCGTAACCGTAGCCGGACGTTTCCAGCTGAAGCTGCTTGTTGACCAGGGTGTTGATGACGCGCGTGGTGTCGGTAAGCCGCACACCGGACAAGTCCCCGCCGGGCGCCTGCTCGGCCTGGCCGATAATTCTGCGGGTATAGCCGGGCGTGTTGGCATTGGCGATGTTATGGGACGTCAGTTCCAGACCCGCGCTTGTGACGCGAAGTCCCGCCAGTGCCGCATCGAGCGCTCCACCCAAACTCATAACACGTGGTCCTTTTGCTCAAAAACCGCATGCCGGCGGCCACCAGGGCCGCCGGCAAAATCCGTGCGGATTACCGCACCATGTTGAGAACTTCCTGCAGCATCTCGTCACTGGTGGTGACGATGCGTGTACCCGCCGCGTAAGCCTGCTGAGTCGTGATCAGCTTGGTGAATTCGTCGGCGATGTCGGTATTGGAGTTTTCCAGCGCCGAACCGATGATGCTGGCCTGGGAGCCGATGATCGGCGGACCGGAATCCTGCGTTTCGACATAGGCGCCGCCATCGATCTTGGCGAGGCGGTTGCTTGCGTTGAAGTTCGCGATCGCGACCTGATAGAGGTCGATCGTGCGGCCGTTGTCATAGGAGGCGACGACACGGCCCGTCTCCGAGATCGATACGCCGACCAGTTCGCCCGCCGCGTAGCCGTCCTGGCTCAGTTCGGTCACTTCCGCGTTGCCGTTGGTATCGGCGAACTGTGTCAGTCCACTGGTTCCGTATGACACCGTCACATCGCCCACGGTCGATCCATCTACGGTGAGTCCGCTGAGCGTGATCGAGGAAGTGGTCGGATTCGTCAGCTGACCGCTGGCGTTGAATTCGAAGCTGGTGCCGACATTCGTCCACATGGGATCGGTGCCGGTGGCGGTGGAATCGGACAGGTAGAACAGGTTCCAGGTGTCGGTGCCGCCGTTCTGGGTGGAATCGACCTTGGCCCAGCGAAGCTGGACGTTAACCGGACCGCCACCCTGATCGTAAACAGTGATGGCGCCGCCGGAGATCGACGATTCCAGGAAGGTCGTCTCGTCCGCCCCTTGAACAACACCGTCGCCAACGCCCACACCGGCGGTCGTCGGATCGTTGGCGAAGTCGGCCGCATTCAGCAACTCGCTGTTGGGGACGTCCGGATCGGCATTGGCCGTCAGCGGATAATCCGCGAGGTTGGCGCGGTATTTGATTTCCGTGGTCGGGTTGGCGTCGAGGAAGTCATTGCTGAGCACCATGGCTTCCGGCAGCGAACCGGAAATGTTGCCGGTGGACGCATCGACCGGGAAGCCCTTCAGATAGTAGCCGGCGCCGTTGACGAGATAACCGTTGGCATCGATCTCGAAGTCGCCGCGCCGGGTGTAGGCGTTGACGCCGCTGAAGATCGGCTGCCCGTCCGACTGCCCGGTCTGCTGGTCGACCATGAAGAACCCGTCGCCGTTGATCGCCATATAGGTGCCGACCGAGGCGTTGGAGATGTCGCCCTGCACGGTGTTGGTGCCGCGCGAGTAGACCTGCACCGAACCGCCGGCCTGCTGCCAGTAGGGGCTGTCGGTGACGAGATCGACGAAGCTGGTATCGACGCGCTTGTAGCCGGTCGTCTGCGAGTTGGCGATGTTGCTGGAGATCTGCTCCAGCGCATAGGACTGCGCTTTCAGGCCGCCGACCGCGATGCCCATAGCCCCATAGATACCCATTACATGTCCTCCGGTTTCTGCAACGGCGCGCCGTGGTCCCTGCATGGCTGGCGGACGCGCAAATTCATCGGCACTTACCTTTCAAGCAGCGTGCCAGTTCATGAAACCGAATAATTTCAATGGTTTAAGTGAAATAGGATCATCGATCTCCACCACATATGCGGCAGAAACGCACCGGCAGCGGGAATCTTTTGCCGGGTATTTCCGTGTCGCCGGCGCACTTGCGCAGCGATGGAGGCCCCCATAACGTCGCCGCAACAGATCAATGGAGAGCCCATGCGTTTCGAAGGCACCAAGAATTACGTCGCCACCCAGGACCTGACCGTCGCGGTCAATGCCGCCGTCACCCTGCAGCGCCCGCTGCTGGTCAAGGGAGAACCCGGCACAGGCAAGACCGTTCTGGCCAAGGAAGTGGCCGAGGCCTTGGGTCTGCCGCTGATCGAGTGGCATGTGAAATCGA
>JAGRLC010000113.1:9169-12651 GCA_020441995.1 Rhodobiaceae bacterium | reverse complement strand
TATCCGATCCGCGACGGCATTCCGATCATGCTGCCCGGCGAGGCCCGTGCGCTGGACGGCTGAATAACGGCCGGAAGATTAAAGCGGCAATCCCTGCACCAGCTTCGGCGCATCTCCGGTTAATCCGGCCGCCTCGCGCAGGATCCATTTTTTCAGGAAACCCGAACGGTCCACCAGCCCCATGCCGATGTCGCGCAAGACTCGCAGCGGTGCGATATCCGGTGAAAACAGCCGGTTGATGCCATCCGTGGCAACAGCCATCTGGAACACGTCGAAGCGCCGCCATCGTTCGTAAGCCGCAAGCTGCGTCACACTGCCCGGATCGATGCCGAGCCGCAGGCTGTCGACAATGACCTCGGCAAGCGCCGCGACATCCTTCAAACCGAGGTTAAGCCCCTGGCCGGCAAGCGGGTGAACCCTGTGGGCCGCATCGCCGATCAGTGCGAGCCGTTGTACTGCAAACTTGCGCGCAATCAGCAGATTGAGCGGAAATCCGCCGCGCGGGCCATCGAGACTGAAATCGCCAAGCTCGGGGCCTGCCCGCATGGCAAACTCGGCCATGAAGCTCAGATCGTCGAGCGCAAGCAATCGCTTCGCCTTGCCGCTTTCCTCGGTCCACACAACCGAGGACCGGTTTCCCGGAAGCGGCAGAAGGGCGAAAGGGCCGCCCGGCAGGAAATGCTGGAACGCGCGCCCCTCATGCGGGAACCGGTGCGACACGGTTGTCACGATGCCGGTCTGACCGTAGTCCCATCCGACCGTGCGGATGCCGGCCATCGACCTCAGCGGAGAACGCACGCCATCGGCCGCAACAACAAGCCGCGCCCGGATCGCATCGCCCGAAGCCGTTGAAAGCGAAGCAAAGGCCCCTGCCTGTTCGAACCCGGTAACGGTGGTTCCGGCGCGAATGGCAATGCCGGCTTCGGTGGTCCGCTTTACAAGGGCGCCATGAAGCGCGCCCGCAGGCACGATCCACGCGACGGGGTCGTCATCGGCCTCCGTGCCGCCGAGATTAAGCAGCGAGGGGCGCACCGCATCGCCAAGCGGAGTGTCGCTGATGACCATTTCGCGGACTTCGCCGGACTTTGCGGCAACATCGGCCCAGGCGCCCACCGCCTCAAGCACACGGCGCGGCCCTTCCGCGATCGCCCAGCCGCGCGGATCATCGAGCGCTTCGCCGCTGCCACGCTCGACAACGGCAACGCTCACATCGACGCCCGGCGCATTGCGTAGCGCAAGCGCAAGCGCCAGACCGGCGGGCCCGCCGCCGACAATGGCGACGTCATGAATCTCTTCAGGCCCTTTATGCGCCCGGTTTGCAGATTTCTCTTTCATGGCGGCATCTTGCTCCACGGGACAAACAAAGCAACAGGGCCGCGTATATATGCGTCCGATTGTCTCTGCGTTTGCCGGATTGCCGCGATACGGCCTTGGCCTCGGTGTGAATTCAGGTCAAAGTCCGCCGGCGCTTTTTTCGCGAATTATCCCGCAGGTTCCGCCCATGCCCTCCATCGACTCCCTGATCGCCATGCTCGATCTGGAAAATATCGAAATGAACCTGTTCCGCGGCCACTCCACCATTGCCGGCTGGAAGCGGGTTTTCGGCGGCCAGGTCATCGGTCAGGCGCTCGTCGCCGCCGCACGGACGGTCGAGGATCGCCAGGCGCATTCCCTGCACGGATATTTCCTGCTGCCGGGCGATCCGTCGGTTCCCATCGTCTATGAAGTCGACCGGATTCGGGATGGCAAGAGTTTTACAACGCGCCGGGTCGTCGCGATCCAGCACGGGCGCGCGATTTTCTCCATGGGCGTTTCATTCCAGAGGGAAGAGGCGGGTCTCGAACACCAGATCAAGATGCCCGATGTCCCGCCGCCGGAAGAACTGCCTTCGGAAGCCGAACTGAAAGAGCGTTTCTTTGAGTCCGCGCCGGAGCCGGTGCGCCGCTTCTGGGAGCGGGAACGCCCGATCGAGCTGCGTCCCACATCGCTGACGCATTACATGCCGCGCAAACCGTCGGAACCGGTGCGCCATGCCTGGATTCGCGCAAACGGCCCCTTGCCCGATGACCAGGCGCTGCACCGTTGCGTCCTGGCCTATGCCTCGGACACGCTCATTCTGGATACGGCCTTGGTTGCTCACGGCCGCTCGGTCTTCGATGCCGACATTCAGGGCGCAAGCCTCGATCATGCAATGTGGTTCCACCACCCCTTCCGCGCCGACGAGTGGCTTCTCTACAGTCAGGATTCGCCGAGTTCCTCGTCGGCTCGCGGCTTCAATCGCGGTTCAATATTCACCCGCGACGGCCTCCTCGTTGCCTCGGTTGCACAAGAAGGACTCATCCGCCTGCGTGAGGAAGCTGAAGCTTGAGTCATAATCTGCATAAAAAATGGGCGATGGTTTCTTAATAAAGGATAAATGCATAATTATTGTGCATTTATAATATAATCTCGGCCCTTACGTCCGATAGCGCTCTCATTTTCCCAGCAATAACAACAAATTGGCCTCGTACTTCGAGTCTGGCACGCGACTTGATTCCCCTTGTCACGGGACCCCGGTTCTTTTCGTCTCGGCCGCGTTGCCGGACTGCGAACCAGGGACTGCGGCGGGGCCGGAATGAACCGGTTTCGGCGGAGCGAAAACGAAAAACGGGGTGACAGGCATGAAAATCGTCATGGCGATCATCAAACCGTTCAAACTCGATGAGGTTCGCGAGGCGCTGACAGGTATCGGCGTTCAGGGGCTGACCGTCACCGAGGTGAAGGGTTATGGACGGCAAAAGGGGCACACGGAGATCTATCGCGGCACTGAATACGCGGTGAGCTTCCTGCCCAAGCTGAAGATCGAAGTCGCGGTCGACTCAAAACTGGCCGACCAGGTGATCGAAACCATCGCGAAATCCGCGCGAACCGGTCAGATCGGCGACGGAAAGATCTTCGTCTACGGCATCGATCAGGTCGTGCGTATCCGCACCGGGGAAACCGACGCGGAAGCGCTGTGATTGAGTTCGATAAGGGGTATGGACCAATGAAATCCAAGATTCTTTCTCCGCGGTTTGGCCGCAGCCTGCTGACAGCGGCTGCGATCGCCGTTGTTGCAGCCGGTCCCGCCTTCGCGCAGGACGCGACGGCTCCGGCTGACGCCACGGCCGCGATTGAAGCGGCCAAGGGTGAAATCGGCTACATTTTCAACACGCTGTCGTTCCTGATGACCGGCTTCCTGGTCATGTTCATGGCTGCAGGGTTTGCCATGCTCGAGGCCGGCCTCGTGCGCACCAAGAACGTGTCGATGCAGTGCCTTAAGAACATCGCGATCTATTCGATTGCCGGCATCATGTTCTGGCTGATCGGCTACAACATCATGTACAACGACGTGGCGGCCAGCGGCGGCTACTTCGGCATCCCGTCCATCAAGGGCTTTGAGGATGTCGGCGGTTCCGACCTTGAAACCGGCTACTCGGCGGCCTCCGACTGGTTCTTCCAGA
>JAGRLC010000113.1:5922-9159 GCA_020441995.1 Rhodobiaceae bacterium | reverse complement strand
TCTGCGCCACGACGGCATCGATCGTCTCCGGTACGGTCGCCGAGCGCGTCAAGCTCTGGCCGTTCCTGATCTTCACCGTCGTTCTGACCGGTGTACTCTACCCGCTGACCGGTTCCTGGCAGTGGGGCGGCGGCTGGCTGTCCGAGATGGGCTTCTCCGACTTCGCCGGTTCGACGCTTGTGCACTCCGTCGGTGGCTGGGCCGCCTTGGCCGGCGCCATCATCATCGGCGCCCGTACCGGCAAGTTCGGCAAGGACGGTTCCGTCCATGTCATGCCGGGTTCCTCGATCCCGCTTGCAACACTCGGCACCTTCATTCTGTGGCTCGGCTGGTTCGGCTTCAATGGCGGTTCTCAGCTTGCCATGGGCACGGCTGGTGACGTCACCGACATTTCGCGCATCTTCGCCAACACCAACCTGGCCGCTTGCGGCGGTGTTGTCGCGGTCATGATCCTCACCCAGATCATCTACAAGAAGGTCGACGTGACGATGGCCCTGAACGGCGCACTGGCCGGCCTCGTGTCGATCACGGCCGAGCCGCTTGCTCCGTCTGCCTTCATGTCGATCGTCATCGGCGGTATTGGCGGTGTCATCATCGTCTTCGCCGTGCCGATGCTCGACAAGCTGAAGATCGACGATGTGGTCGGCGCTATCCCCGTCCACCTGATCTGCGGCATCTGGGGCACGATGGCTGTTCCGATCTCCAACGGCGACGCGAGCTTCGTGACGCAGTTCATCGGCGTCGTCGCATACGGTGTCTTCATGCTCGTTGCATCGACCATCCTCTGGCTCATCCTCAAGGCAGTCGTAGGCGTCCGCGTCACCGCCGAGGAAGAGGCGATGGGTCTCGACAAGGCCGAAGTCGGCGTCGAAGCCTATCCGGAGTTCGGTTCGGGCAGCCAGCGCGTCTGATTTCCTCCCAGTTGCGGTTTGCTTTAATAAGCGGCCGCAACACTTGATGACCGGCCCGGGCGTTCTCGCGCCCGGGCCTTTTTATTGTCACAGGGCGAACGGGGTTAATCGCGGTTTAACCGCATGGTCCTAGGCTGGGCTGCAAATGCATGAATCGCATCGCTGCGAACATGCTGTGATTGAAGCCTGAAGACCTAGGGAGCTAGCTCCAATTCATGCGTGTGACGCGCCCCATCAACGATGCGCCGCTCATCGACCCGGCTCCGTTCGACGGTGATGAAACGCTGATCGACCGGCTTTCCGCCTGGCTCCGTGCGATGGCGCGCTATGCCATCGCCGGTGTTATCATTGCGGCCTCGATCGCCTATGTCGCGGCTCTTGCAACCTGGTCCGTCGAAGACCCGAGCTTCAATCACGCCACCAGAAACGCCGTTTCGAACCTGGTGGGCTATCCCGGCGCGATCATTGCCGATCTCACCATGCAGATGTTCGGCCTTGCCTCCATGTGGCTTGTCGTGCCTGTCCTGTCGTTCGGTGTCCGCCTTGCGCGCGGCATCCGTCTTACGCATCCGGGCCTGCGCTGGGCGGCCAGCATCGGCGGCGTCGCGGCAACGGCAGGCGCATGCGCGATCCTGCAAAATCCGGCCTCCTGGCCTCTGCCTGTCGGGCTTGGCGGTTTCATCGGCGAAGCGCTGATCGCCGCACCGCGCATGCTGCTTACACCCGTCCTCGGCACACTCGCCGCAGCTCCTGCGGCAATTCTCTATGGCGTCGCGGCGGTTGCGGCGATTGGCTGGGGTTGCGGTCTTTCCGGTGCGGAAAGGTCCGTTACCGCCGTTGAAAACGACAGCGAGGATTTTGAAGACCTCGATGCCGGGGACGGCGAACGCGACGACGACAGCGCCTTCGGGTCCATCGGTCTTGGCGTCCTGATGCACTGGGTCATGTCCCTTACCTCGTGGGTCGGGCGCATCCGGAACCGCCGCAAACCGCGTGTTCTTTCCGTCCGCAACCTGTTTTCCGCCGACGAACTGGAAGGCAATGTCCCCGACGCACGCTCACGCACGCCGGATTTCGCCGGACGCCCGCCGCAGAGCGATCCGTTCATGTATGCGCCCGGCGCCAGCGCGGGCCGACAGGCCAGTCAGGATGACTGGTACGATGACGAAGATGATGACGGCATGGATTACGCCGCCGACGCCCAGCAGAACCGGGTTCAGTCGATGCGCGGCGAACTCAAGCAGGGCCGCCGCGCAACGCGCGAGGCGCAGCCCTCCTTCCTGCCTTCCGATCATTACGAATTGCCGCCGCTTGGTCTGCTGGCCGAAGCGCCGAAGGCGCCGAAGAACCGTTTGAATACCGATGCGCTGGAGCAGAACGCCCGCCTCCTGGAAGGGGTGCTCGACGATTTCGGCGTTCGTGGCGAAATTCTCAACGTCCATCCCGGCCCGGTGGTGACGCTCTACGAACTGGAGCCGGCGCCGGGCACCAAGTCGTCCCGCGTCATCGGCCTCGCCGACGATATTGCCCGCTCGATGAGCGCGATCGCGGCGCGTGTCGCGGTTGTTCCCGGCCGTAACGCCATCGGCATCGAGCTGCCGAATTCCGAACGCGAGACCGTTTATCTGCGCGAACTGCTGGCCTCGGAGGATTTCGAAAAGAACAAGGCCAAACTGCCGCTTTGCCTTGGCAAGACCATCGGCGGCGAGCCGGTCATCGCCGATCTCGCCCGCATGCCGCATCTTTTGATCGCCGGCACCACCGGTTCAGGCAAATCGGTCGCCATCAACACCATGATCCTGTCCCTGCTCTACCGGCTCGATCCGGAGCGCTGCAAGCTGATCATGATCGATCCGAAGATGCTGGAACTCTCCGTTTATGACGGTATCCCGCATCTGCTCGCGCCCGTCGTCACCGATCCCAAGAAGGCGGTCGTCGCCCTGAAGTGGACCGTGCGGGAAATGGAAGACCGCTACCGCAAGATGTCCAAACTCGGCGTGCGCAACATCGACGGCTTCAATGCCCGCGTCGCAACCGCTGCCAAGAACGGCGAGACAATCACGCGCAGCGTCCAGACCGGATTTGACAAGGAAACCGGCGAGGCGATCTACGAGCACGAGGAAATGGCGCTCGAGCCGATGCCCTATCTCGTCGTGATCGTCGACGAAATGGCCGATCTTATGATGGTTGCCGGCAAGGACATCGAAGGCGCCGTGCAGCGCCTGGCGCAGATGGCGCGCGCCGCCGGCATTCATATCATCACCGCAACGCAGCGCCCCAGCGTCGACGTCATCACCGGCACCATCAAGGCCAACTTCCCGACCCG
>JAGRLC010000113.1:0-5854 GCA_020441995.1 Rhodobiaceae bacterium | reverse complement strand
CTCGGCCAGGGCGACATGCTCTACATGGAAGGCGGCGGCCGCATCACCCGCGCCCACGGTCCGTTCGTGTCCGATGGCGAGGTGGAGGATATCGTGGCCCACCTCAAGGCGCAGGGCCTGCCGCAATATCTCGAGGAAGTCACCGAGGAATCCGAAGACGATCCCATCGGCGGCGCGGCAACCGCGGACGCAAGCGCCGAAGGCGGCGATCTCTACGACCAGGCCGTCGCGATTGTCCTGCGCGACAAGAAAGCCTCGACCAGCTATGTCCAGCGCCGCCTGTCGATCGGCTACAACCGCGCCGCCACGCTGATCGAACGCATGGAAGAGGAAGGCGTTATCAGCCGCCCCAATGCCAAGGGTCAGCGCGAGATCCTTGTCGGCAATGGTGAAGAGGTCTGAGCGGGCAAGAAACCGCGGCCCCGCCGATGTTTCGCCACAGATCAATGATTGAAACATATTGGCGAACGCCTGTATGACCTTTTCACAAGCCGGTGTCTTTTCACCGCTGATTCACAAGATTCTTGAGGTGAACATGACCCTTCGGGCCGCTTCCCTTCGCGCAACCCTGACATCCGCAATTCTGGCAATCTGCGTTGTTGCCGCCCCCGCATTTGCCCAGGCCCTGACGCCGGAGCAGCAGGAAACCCTGCAAAGGGCGAATTCCTCGCTCAACGACATGCAGCAGGTAAAGGGCAATTTCGTTCAGGTCGGACCCGACGGAAGCCGCACGGAAGGAGCGTTCTATCTTGAACGCCCCGGCAAGCTCCGCTTCGAATATGACGCGCCCTCCAACCTGCAGATCATTTCCGACGGCTTTTGGGTTGCCATCCAGGACCGCAAACTGAAAACCACCGAGAAATATCCGCTGGCGACAACGCCGCTGAAGCTCATCCTGGCCCGCGAAGTCGATCTCGCCCGTGATGCTTTTGTCCGCGACATCCACACCCAGGAAGGCTTCGTGACCGTAACGCTGCAGGAGCGTGCCGGCGAAGCGGAAGGCTCGCTGATCCTGATCTTCGATTCCGAGACCTTCGACCTGCGCCAATGGACCGTCACCGACGCGCAAGGCTATGACACATCCATTGCCTTGAGCGATCTTGCCAATGCCGGTCCGTTCGAAAGCAAGACCTTCCGGATCAACGAACTGGGAACCATCAAGGTTCAGAGAGGCAACTGACGCCTGCCGTCTGGTTTCGGACGCGATTCAAAAATTTTTCGCGGCCTTCTTGAATCCGAACTTCCCCAACGCCACTTCTTAATCAGGCTGCCGCGGACGCGACCCCCGGTACACCCCGTCCGACCCCAACGCGGACCCGGCAGCAAAAAAGGCGTCACGGCCCCAACTGACGCCTTTTATCCCCCGCGAACAACGCGGTTTATGGCGATGCCCGGCTCTGCCCCCGTGAGCCGGGCATCGTTTCATTTCAGGCCCTGTTTCAATGGTGGAAACACCGGCTGATTGAGCTCCCAAGGCTTGATCTTGGCCGGTTTATGCAGCCAAATCCCGTTCACTTTGCTTGGGAGGATCTTTGGTTTGCGCATCGTTTCCTGGAATATCAATTCGGTTCGCCTGCGAATCGATCTTGTTGCCCGTCTTGCCTCCGAGCTTTCCCCCGACGTGATCTGCCTTCAGGAAACCAAATGCCCGGACGATGCTTTCCCGATGAAAGCGATCAGGGCCATGGGCTATGAGCACACGGCCATCTACGGCCAGAAGGGCTACCATGGTGTGGCGACGCTCTCCCGCTTTCCGTTACAGGAAAAACTGGCGCGCGATTTTTGCACAATGGGAGATTGCCGGCATGTCGCGGTCGACGTGATGGCCCCTGGCCGGAAGAAAGCGCTGCGGGTCCATAATTATTATGTCCCGGCGGGAGGCGACATTCCCGATCCGGCCGAAAATCCCAAATTCGCCCACAAACTTTCGTTCCTCGACGAAATGCAGAGCTGGTTCTCAAGCCCCGACCGCGAGCTGGCAGGCGAGGGCGACGCAATCATGCTCGGCGATCTCAATATCGCGCCCCTGCCGGACGACGTGTGGTCCCACAAGAAGTTGCTCAATGTGGTCAGCCACACGCCCGAGGAATGCGAGCGTCTCGACGCCGTGCGCGATGCATTTGGCTGGATCGATCTCGTCCGCAAGCATCATCCGGTTCCAGAAAAGCTCTACTCCTGGTGGAGCTACCGGGCGCGCGACTGGGAGGCCGCCGACAAGGGCCGGCGGCTAGATCATGTCTGGTCAACGCCGGAAATCGCCGAAACCTGCACAGGCGCATTCGTTCACAAGCCAGCGCGCGGCTGGGAAAAACCATCCGATCACGCACCTGTCGTCGTGGATATTGCCTGAGCCTGGTGAGCCCGCTCTAGTTTACGCTGCCGAGTGTGCTCGCGTGAATCGCCGATGACTGCAGCTCATCGTTGAAGCCACTCAGCTTTTCGCGCAGATAGCCCTGCAGTTGATGCGCGGTTTGCGGGTATTCTTCCAATACGCGGCGCATCAGCTCACGCGTGATCACCATGAACTTGGTATCGGCGCGCGCAATCGCGGTGGCGGGCCTCTCGGTCGGCGTCAGCAGGGCAAGTTCCCCGATCAGCGCGCCGGGACCGTAGATTGCACGCTCGACTTCTTCCCCATCGATCATTTCCGTCATCAGCACGGAGCCTTCGGTGACCAGCAGGCCGCTATCGGCCATGTCGCCTTCCTTGAAAATCACGGACCCGGCTTCGTGGCTCTGGCGGCTGGCCGAAAAAGCGATCAGTTTGAGAAGGTCTTCGCCGAAATTCGCGAAAACAGGCAATGGGCGGAGGAAATCAACTTCTGACCCCATCATGAGTACTCATCCCCGTAAATTGGCCGGTGCATACGTGCTGATCCCGAAAGTCGGGATCACACCGGCTTCTTATACCAAGACGGGCAAATCCCCCTGCTCCGCCAACATGGAAACTAGGACACGCGAATGCGGCATCCGCGCGGCAAGCTGCCCGATCAAGGCACCAGCTTGTATCCGCCACCTTCCGTGACCAGCAGGCGGGCATTTGACGGATCACCCTCGATCTTCTGCCGCAGCCGGTAAATATGGGTCTCAAGCGTGTGGGTCGTCACATTTGCATTGTAGCCCCAGACCTCGTGCAGCAATACATCGCGCGTCACCGCCTTTTCGCCCGTGCGGTAGAGATACTTGAGGATCGCGGTTTCCTTTTCCGTCAGCCGGATCTTGCCGCCGTCTTCCTTCGACAGCAGCTTCTGGCTCGGCCGGAACGTGTACTGGCCAATGGTGAAAACCGCATCTTCGCTCTGCTCGTGCTGGCGGAGCTGGGCGCGGATACGCGCCAGCAGCACGGCAAAACGGAACGGCTTGGTGACATAGTCGTTGGCGCCGGCGTCGAGCCCGAGGATCGTATCGGAATCGGTATCATGCCCGGTCAGCATGATGATCGGCGCGGCAAAGCCGTTCTTTCTGAGGATGCGGCAGGCTTCGCGGCCATCCATATCCGGCAGGCCGACGTCGAGAATCAGCAGATCGATACGCTCCGACTTGGCGAGATTGATGCACGCCGCGGCTGTCGCCCCCGTGGTGATCTCGAATTCCTCGTGCAGTTCAAGCTGCTCGACGAGTGTATCGCGTAACGTATCGTCATCATCGACGATCAGGATATTGCGGGCTCCGCTCATGCTATGCCTCATTCTACGCTCCGTCGCGTATGCAAATATGCCTTGCGGACGGACCCGGCCAATCATTGTTGCGCATATCAGGCTCCCGAACCTGTGCGCGCAATGCATGTGCGGCTATGTTGCCGCTGTTGCCGATGCTTTCAAGCCCGCCGGGCGGTCAAGCAACCGTGAAGTTAACGTGTCAAAGGGACGCCAAAGTGTCCGGACAAAAAAACTTTCTTGAGATCCTTCGCGTCGAGCAGGATGAAACTGACCCGGCGCAGGGCACTTTGACCGCCGGGAACAGGCAATACCGCGTCGCGCTCGGACGCACTGGAATTAGCGCGGAAAAGAAGGAAGGCGATGGCGCCAGCCCGGCCGGAATTTGGCCATTGCGCAGGATTTTCTATCGCGCCGACCATGTCGATCAACCTGAAACCGGTTTGCCGGCACAGCGAATCGCCCCGCTCGACGGCTGGTCCGACGATCCCGCCGACCCGGATTACAACCGGCTGGTCAGCCATCCCGAAACCGGGAAACGCGCTCTTTCCGCCGAACACATGTGGCGCGAGGACGCACTCTATGACGTTGTCATTGTCGTAGGTCACAACGACGACCCGCCGGTTCCCGGACACGGCAGCGCGATTTTCATGCATCTCGCCCGTGACGGTTACAAACCGACGGAAGGCTGCGTCGCGATGGCGCGCGAAGACATGCTCGAGCTTGTCAGGCACATCGGCCCGGACACGAGGCTGGAAATCGTGCTGCCGGAGAGCCCGGCTTAAGCAGGTTTTGGACGCGCGCCGAAAATGGCGCTGCCGACGCGCACATGTGTCGCGCCCAGCATCACCGCATCCTCGAAATCACCGCTCATGCCCATGCTGATGGTCTTGAGGTCCAGTTCGCCGGCGAGTTTTGCCAGCAGCGCGAAATGCGGTCCCGGCGGCTCGTCGAACGGCGGGATGCACATCAGGCCCTCGATATCCAGCCCATGGACCTCACGGCAGCGGGTAACGAAATCCTTTGTTTCCTCAGGCAAAACACCGGCTTTCTGCGGTTCGGCGCCGGTGTTGACTTGAACCAGCAGCCTTGGCGCGGGTTTATCCGTTTCGGATGTGAATCGGTCGATTTCCTGTGCCAGGGTCTTGGCGATCTTTTCCCGGTCGACGCTTTCGATGACATCGAACAGCGCCACCGCCTCTTTTGTCTTGTTTGATTGCAGCGGCCCGATCAGATGCAGCTCGACGCCGCCGAATTCATCTTTCAACCCCGGCCACTTGCCTTGCGCTTCCTGGACACGGTTTTCACCGAAAACCCGATGCCCCGCTTCGAGCACGGGCCGTATCGCGTCCGCATCGAACGTCTTCGACACCGCAACGAGCGTTACTTCGCCGGAATCGCGCCCGGCCAGTTTCGCTGCCGACGCAATCCGGTCAAGGACATCGTTCAGTCCGCCGACGGCATCCGTTGCACTGTCTGTCATGGTCGATTCACACCCTGAATACCTGAAAGCATAAGTCTGTATATCCCAACGGGGTTGCCGGACAGGCCCGCCTTCCATTATGCATCGCACAAACGAAATACGGCGCTGCCAACCGCAGCTTGCCGCCAAGTGCTGCCACCCAGCGCCCGCGCGCGCCGCCCGCTTCTGCGGGCGTGAAATCAGGACGTGTCCGAATCCGATGTCGGTAGAGCGTTATAACGCGCGTGCCATCGAACCCAAATGGCAACGCACCTGGGACGAAGCCGGCGTATTCCGCGCCGAGAACGATCCTTCCCGGCCCAAATATTATGTGCTGGAGATGTTTCCCTATCCTTCGGGCAACATCCATATCGGTCATGGCCGCAACTATGTCATGGGTGATGTCGTCGCCCGCTACAAGCGCGCCAGGGGCTTCAATGTTCTGCACCCGATGGGCTGGGACGCCTTCGGTCTGCCGGCGGAGAACGCCGCGATCGAGCGCAAGATCCATCCCCGCTCCTGGACCTACGAGAACATCGACACGATGCGCGGCCAGCTCAAGCTGCTCGGCCTGTCGCTGGACTGGGACCGCGAGATTGCGACCTGCCATCCGGACTACTACGCCAAGCAGCAGGAACTCTTCGTCGATTTCTTCGCCAAGGATCTCGTCTACCGCAAGGAAAGCGACGTCAACTGGGACCCGGTCGACCACACCGTGCTCGCCAACGAGCAGGTGA